>JBBROU010000024.1:0-45311 GCA_038229055.1 Bryobacterales bacterium
CGACACCGTCGACGGGAATCTTCTCGCCGGGCCGAACGCGTAGTCGGTCCCCTGTCTTCACCTGATCGAGCGGAACATCCACCTCAGAGCCGTCATCGTGCAGCATCCGGGCCGTCTTCGGTGCCAGTTCGAGCAGCGCTTTCATTGCCGCGCCGGTCTGGCTGCGAGCCTTCAGTTCGAGTACCTGGCCGAGCAGCACCAGCGTGACGATTACCGCGGCTGCTTCGAAATAGACCGCAACGCCTCCGGCCTGATCGCGAAAGGCGGCAGGGAAGATGCCGGGAAATATGGCTGCGATGAGACTGTATACATAGGAAACGCCCACACCGAGCCCGATCAGCGTAAACATATTCGGGCTGCGGTTGATCACGGAATTCCACGCCCGGACGAAGAAGGGCCATCCGGCCCAGAGAACCACCGGCGTCGACAGAATGAGTTCAAGCCAGGTCCAAGTCCTGGGTCCGGCTAATTGCGCGAGTGACTGGCCCGGAATGATATCTCCCATTGCCGAGATCAGTACGGGAATCGTCAGGGCGACTCCAGTCCAGAATCGCCGCTGCATGTCCTTGAGTTCGGGATTCTCTGCCTCATTGGCTAAGGTGGTCCGCGGCTCCAGAGCCATTCCGCAGATGGGGCAACTCCCTGGTTCGCTGCGAATAATCTGGGGGTGCATTGGACAGACATATTCTCGCGACGCGTCTGTCACCTTACCGGTGGCCTTAGAGGCTGCTTCAGGCCTTCTCTCAGGCACCGGCGCGTGCGACTCGGAACTGGAATGTGCTATTTGAGCTTCAGCCTCAAGCCAATTCCGCACGTCGTGTCCTTGTGGGCGCCCTTCCTTCAGATAGAGGGAGTATGCCCTCTTCGCCACCTCGTCTGGTACTGGCTCAGTCTCGGGTTTGTTTTTGTTCATCGAAATCGAACCTTCGGAAAGTTCAAAGATCAGCTAATTAACCTGACACCGCTCCCGGTGTGATTTCTGACTCGACAATTTCATCCGCAACCGCAGCCGCTGCCACACCCGCCGCTTTTGCCCTTGTCTCCAGACTCTCGCAAAACTGACTCTGGAGCCTCGTCGAATTTGGCCTTGCAGGCCGAGCAACAAAAATAATAAGTCTGCCCTTTGTGCTCGCTCTTCGCGGCGGCGCAATCTACATCGATATCCATGCCGCACACCGGATCTTTTACAGCCGTCGTATTTGCCATGTTATTTCTCCTCGTAAACGCAATAATCAAGTTCTTCACAGCGCGGTCGTGATAGCGCCATCACTTTCTCGACACCTTGTTAATCAAGACAACCAGCAGGACCACCACAAGTACACCAATCACCGCCCAAAGCCACATTCCGCCGCCCGCCCACCCGCCATCCATCCATCCGTGGTTCATCATTTAGCACCCTTTCGTCAATCCGCACGATCCAGCCTCAGCAGACTCCAGATCTTGAGCGAGGCAGATGACGCCCAGCGGTCATATGCCGCGCGGCACTCACATCTTGTCGCGCGATGCCTATTTCGGGCTATCGGCCCGAGGTTTGCCCATGCCCTTCATCCGCGCGTCGGGGTGCGCCATATTTTCCATCATCTGTTTGCACATGGTGTCCATATTGGCCATCATCTGCTTCTGCTGGAACACCATTTCATTGATGACGGCGGCGATGGCATCGGTTTTAGCCGTGCCCTCCGTGGCGTTCATGGCCGCGACTTTCAGATCCATCTTTGCGTCCATGGCCTTCATGTCCGCCATCATCTTTTCACGCATTGCCATCATCTTCGTGCTCTGGCCGCCCATGCCGGCCATCTTGCCCGGCATCGCTTCGCTTCGCGGGGGAGGCGCTGCAGCCTCCTGGGCAAGCGCGGCCGTTGTGCCGATCACGGTCGCAAGTGCAATTACCCGAAGGCTTTTGACGTTCAATTTCATGTCACTGTTCTCCTCTGTTGGGTACAAATCCGCTACTAGACGGGATTCCAACGAAGAGAGCAGCAGGCCGAGGGCCATTGCCTTTGAATGTGCAGAAATCTACTGCGTGATTGATTACGTTGCGACGTGCCAAACAGAAACGAAGACGTTTTTCACGCGAATCGTAATAATTACCCTCATCCAACTCATTTGAAACGGCTTATTTCGATTGGGCTTGTATGGTCGGCTATACGGAAGTAATGCCGTTCACCCGCTACTCCGATTGCTCTAAAATTGGGCCTCTTCGTTGTTCAAGCGGCTGCCGACGAATCTGCCGTTGTCTCCGCCTGCCTCCAACTTCCGATCCCTCTCGGCATGGATCTCCTTCTGACGCCCGCTGAGCGGCGTGAAGGGCCCGATGCACTCGCTCTTCAGCGATTCGTGCCGAAGCCAAGACGTGCGTCATGCTGGAGATTCGAATGAACTCTTTGAAGTCATTTCCAACTGAACCGGACAAAAAAAAATATTCGGGTTTTCTTATCCGCGTCCATCCGCGTCCATCAGCGGCCCGGGATTTTCAACGCGGCCGGACTGATCTGTCCCCCCAGTGCCACGCGAATTTCAGGATCGCTCGGCATGTTCTCAGGAAGCCTGACATTGATCTGGTACAACCCCGCGAATCCGGGAGCCGCACCCGCGTAGTAGATAGCCGACGGGTCGACTGCCACGCCGGCCACCATGACTTGCAGATCGCGACGACGGATCGGCTGAGGGCCTTGCGCGAGCTGTCCGGATGAGCCTTCCGGATCCGTCCGCCCCAATCCCACGCCGTACATCACCACCACCTCTCCGGCTTGGGCGGGCGAATCGGATGTGATCACGCTGCCATCGGCATGGGTCGCGACAATCGTGTCCGGATTCAACTGGAACAGTCCCGGCGCGACCTCGAGAAGCGTGACCTTCACATACGGGCCGGCCGTGCCCTCGCGCGCGATGACGATATTCACGTCTTCGGGAATCAGAATATTCGGGATAAGAAAGTTGACTTGCGTCGGCGATACGTAGAACAGATTGGCCGCGAGGCCGTTCACGTAGACCGTGACACCGCCGAGCCGGGTAGGGAGAACTCCCGACGCCAGATCCCCGGAATTTACCGCACGGGTGTTGTAAGAGAGGTTGGAGCCGTAGATCGTGGCGATGGTATTCGGTGCGAGCGAACCCGCGGTGTTGGTGGCGGCGTTAACAATGCTGGCGACGGAGTACGACGGTGTCGTAAACCGGTCTGAGAAATCGCCCCAAATCGCGGGCGCTACCAGCAGAAGCGCCCAAGCGAGACGCGCGGAAAGCATGCATGGACCTATAGCGAACTACCATTTTCGCAGCCCCGCACCCGACCCGATAGTAGTCTCTCGCAATCAAGAGGTATGCCCGTTTGCCGACGGGATGAGCCGGAGCGCTTTCTTGACGACCGTGCCCACGGGCACGCTGCTCAACTGGTTCCGGTCGATCCAGGCGAACCCATCGGGCACCGCCTCGTCGCCAAGCTGCCCGGAGTGGATGCGGAACTCGTAACGGTGATTTACGATGCTGTGCCGAACCCTGCCAAGTAACTGCGGCGATAAGAGCGACGGGACTTCGCCGAGCCGCGGCAGTTCCCAGAAGCCGCCGAGCCGGCGCGCGTCGGCCGGACGCTGCTTCAGCAGCATCAGATCGCCCCGTTGCAGCAGCGCCAAATCGATGGCGGCTTCCTCGCGAGCTTGCCCGCGCAGTTTAATAGGCAATTGCTCCGCCGTCCCGTTTTCGCGCGCCACGCACAATTTCGCGACCGGGCACAGCAGACAGAGCGGCGCGCGCGGCAGGCAAACCGTCGCGCCGAGCTCCATCATGGCCTGATTGAAAAGCGCGGGACGCCGCCGGTCGAGAAGTTCGTTTGCGCGCTGCTGGAATCGCTTGCGTGTCGCCGTGGAAGCAATGTCGCTTGCGTCGTCCTCGATCCGTGCTACTACGCGCATTACGTTCCCGTCGAGCACAGCGTGCGGAAGATCGAATGCGATGCTCGCGACTGCCGCCGCGGTATAGTCTCCCACGCCGGGCAAGTCCCGAATGAAAGCGTAATCGGAAGGGAAGCCGCCCCGTTCGGTAATCCGCCTCGCGGCGGCTTGCAGGTTTCGAACGCGGGAGTAATAGCCTAGACCGCTCCAGGCCGCAAGCGCCTCGCTTTCGGGAGCGCGGGCCAGCGTAGCCGCGTCGGGAAAGCGCGCCAGAAAAGCCTCGTAGTAAGGAATCACAGTCTGCGCGCGGGTCTGTTGCAGCATGATTTCCGAGATCAGGATCGCCCATGGATCGCGCGTGCGGCGCCACGGCAGGTCGCGATGGCCCGCGCTATACCAGTCGATCAGAAGAGTGGCGAAGCGTCTCAGGGTTCGAGAACCTGGACGAATTCACCAATCACGCGCAGTTGATCCGGGGCGAGCGTAAAGGCTTCGAATTCGCGATTGAGCGGCTCCAGCCGGATGCTCTCGTGCTGCCACTCCCCTTCTTCGGAGTAGGACTTCTGGCTCGTATAGCGCTTGACCGTGTAGCGGGCGCTCTGGTCGGTCGCCCCCAGAATTTCAATCAGCAGCCGCTTGCCCTGGCGCGAGCCCACCACCGGGGCGCGAAAGATGCAGAGGCTCCCGTCGGGAATCAGAGGCTCCATGGAGCGGCCCACCACACGCGCCACGAACATGCCTTCGGAAAGCTTCAGCCCCTCCGGCGCCAGCACCCAATCGGTGATTTCGGCTTCCTGATCCGCGCCCCATTTGGTGGCCGCTGCCTGAATCGAGTACATGGGCAGGTGCGTCGCGAACCGGCGCACGCGTGTGTCCACGTGCTCATGATACAGGCGCTGCAACGTGCGGTCGAAGTTGCTCGCCGATACCGCTTCCCTGCCCGAAATGCGAATGACGTGCGAAAGCGAATCTTCCAGGTTCGAGCGAAACGCCTTGCCGCCAAGCTCTCCCATGCGCGCGCGGAAATCCTCTTCCAGCGCCTCCAGGAATTCAGCATCGACCCGCTCCGGATTGTCCTCGCCGTCAATAAACTCCGTTATGTCGGGAACAAGTTTGAACGCGGCTTCATCCGATTTCGGATCCAGCAGCAGGACGCCGATCGGAACCGGCTGCCTGCCCGGAATCGCCAGTTCGAGCAGCGAATATTCGGCACGGCGCGCCAGGCCAAAGTCGATGACGGCGGCAGGCATGGTGTTACTGCGGGCTGAGTGGATAGTAGCCCTTGCGATAACGTATTTTCACGTTGGGCAGATCCACTTGAACTTTTAAATTGCGAAACACTTTGTCTTCTTTGCCCTCAGCCGAAATGGAAGGCGTGTAGCGCAAAATGTACTGCGTAGTCACTTCGCCCGCAATGTCGGCCACCGCATGGTAGATACCGCTGGCGATCTCGGCTGCGTAGCCTCCCGTACCCACTTTGAGTGCGTAATTCCCTTCATCCGAGGGCGTGGACAGATAGCCGGACACGTCTTTATACAAGTTGTTCAGGGGATACTCGACCCGGCCGCCCGTCTCTTCGGCAAGACGCGTAAGATTCTTCTCGCCTTCGCTGCCGAACCCGAACGCCACCGAACTCATGGCGTAGATCGTCACCAGGTTCCGTTGCGCCAGCTCGAGCACCTCGTTTAACGATTTCTTGCTGGCGGAATCGTGGCCGTCGCCGATCACCACGATCACGCGGCGCGGTTCGTAAGGCTCGCCTTTCACCAGCGCGCGATTCGTGCAGGCTGTGTAAATGGCATCGTAGAGCGCTGCGCCGCCGGCGGGCTTCATGCGCTTGAGCTTCTCCACCATCTTTTCGGAATCGCTGGTGGTGTTGACCTGCAGCTCGGCTTCATTCCCGTAGGAAATTAGGTATCCCGCGAACTTCTTGTCACCCGGAAGCAGGTTCAGGATCAGCTCGGATATAGCGTCCTGATAAGTCTTCCAGTGAATCTTCATGGTATTGCTGACGTCCACCAGGAAGCCCACCACCACGGGCTGGCCGCGATCGCGCGTGAAATAATCGATCTTCTGCGGCTTGCCTTCGTCGAAGATATGAAAGTCTTTTTGTTCCAGATCGGAGACGAAGCGGCCTTTGTCATCGGTGACGGTGACCGGCACGATGACTTCGTTGACCTGAACCCGAATTGGTGCCTGGGAAGGAACGCCAGGGGCTTGGCGAGTAGCGCTCGGAGCCTGGGCGGTAGCCCGAGCCGCCAGAACGAAGCACACGACAATGGCGGAAACGGCGCGGCGTTGCGCGGGGACCTGCATGGATGGCCTGAGATCTCCAGTGTAGCTCACCCTTATAATAGAAGCTTCCCATGAGTTCTACAGCCGTCGCTCCGGAGCCGTCCGGCTCCGCCGTTTCGCCCCCCGGTTTGCCCAAGGTAGTCGCGGCCGGTCTCGCGCCTTTCGTGCTTTACTGCGTCGCTCACTTAGCCGTGGACCTCTACTCAGGATCGCTCGGCGTCTTGCAGCCTCTGCTGCTGGCGAAATTCAAACTCAGCCTGACCCAGGCGGGGCTGCTCGGCGGCATGCTGTCGCTCTCGTCTTCGGTATCGCAGCCGCTCTACGGGATGTTGTCGGACCGGTTTCCTTCGCGGCTGTTCACCGTCTTGGCCCCGGCAGTCGCCGGATTTTTCATTTCCTGCCTCGGATGGGCTACTGGTTTCCCGATGCTCCTGGCGATGGTGTTTCTGGGCGGCGCCGGGATGGCCTCGTTCCATCCGCACGCCGCCGCCAACGCGACTCGCGGCATCCAGCAGGGGCGCGGGCGGGCCATGGCCATCTTTATCAGCTCGGGAACCGTCGGGCTGGCGCTCGGTCCGGCTTTCTTCTCCGCCATTTGCGGCAAGTGGGGGCTGGCGGGCGGCGCTTTCGCCGCGCTGTTCGGAGTCTCGATCACGGCGCTGCTTTTTATTTTTCTGAAGTCGGATGCCGCCCCCGTAAGAACCGCGCGGGCGCGGTTCGATTGGGCGCCGCTGCGCGCCGTTCGGGGTCCGCTCACCATCCTCTACTTCCTGGTATTTCTGCGCTCCGTGGTACAGATTGTCTTTACACAGTTCTTGCCGCTCTACTTGAAAACGCAGCGGGGATTTTCCCTGCCCGCGGCCAGCTATAGCCTGTCCATTTACCTGATAGGCGGCGCTCTGGGGGGCGTGGCGGGCGGGCACCTGGCGGACCGCTTCGGCGGCAAGCGCGTCATTATGGTTTCCATGCTGGGCTCGGTCCCGCTGTTGGCGCTGTTCCTGCTCAGTTCGGGCTGGCTATCGGCCATCGCGCTCTTCCTGAGCGGGCTGGTGCTCCTGTTTACCATTCCGGTAAATGTCGTGATGGCGCAACGTCTGGCTCCCGGTCAGATGGGCACAGTCTCGGCGCTCATGATGGGTTTCTCGTGGGGCATGGCCGGAGTTATCTTCATTCCGTTGATCGGGTGGATTGCCGACCACTCGTCTCTGCAGGCCGCATTCCTGACCCTGGTGGCGTTCCCGCTGATTGGGTTCGTTCTGTCGATTCGGTTGAAGGTTCCGGCAACCGCATGAAGGCCATCTGCTTATTAAGCGGCGGCCTCGATTCCGCGACTTGCCTCGCGGTGGCTCGCGCCGAGGGCTTCGAATGCTACGCACTCTCGTTCGACTACGGGCAGCGGCACAGGGTTGAACTTGCGGCGGCGGCGAAAATCGCCGAGAGCTTGGGCGCGGTTGAGCATCGCATCGCCCGGATCGATCTGCGTATGTTCGGGCAATCCGCGCTTACCGGCGACGTTGACGTGCCCAAGGGCCGCACGGTCCAGGAGATGGCCCGCGAAATTCCGGTCACATATGTTCCGGCGCGCAACACCATCTTTCTTTCGATGGCGCTGGCGTGGGCCGAAGTGCTGGAAGCCGGGGATATTTTCATCGGCGTAAACGCCCTCGATTATTCCGGCTATCCCGATTGCCGCCCGGAGTTCATCGCGGCTTTCGAAACCATGGCGAATCTCGCGACCAAGGCCGGCGTCCAGGGTCGCGCGCGCGTGCGGATTCAGGTCCCGCTGATCGCGATGTCCAAAGCCGATATCGTCCGACGCGGGAAAAAACTAGGAGTGAACTTCGCGTTAACGCATAGCTGCTACGATCCCGATGCCGGCGGCCGCGCATGCGGGCTGTGCGATTCCTGTCTCCTGCGGCGCAAGGGCTTCGCCGAAGCGGGGCTGGTGGATCCAGCGGTCACGTGAAAATATCGGAGATCTTTTATTCGCTGCAAGGCGAGGGATCGCTGGTAGGGGTGCCGTCGCTGTTTGTGCGAACCAGCGGCTGCAATCTGCGCTGCTCGTGGTGCGACACCCCCTATACATCCTGGTCGCCCGAAGGCGAGGAGGTGTCCGTCGCCGAGGTGCTGAAGCGCGCTCGGGCTTTCCGTGCCGGCTATGCCGTGGTGACGGGAGGCGAACCGATGATCGCACCGGGTGTCGCCGAGCTCACGCACGGTTTGCGCGCGGCCGGAATGCACATAACCGTCGAGACGGCGGGAACCGTTTTTCTGGAAATCGCGTGCGACTTGATGAGCATCAGTCCGAAGCTCGCGAACTCGACTCCTGAAGGGCTGCTCCGCGCGCAGCATGATCGTTTGCGGTTCCAGCCCGATGTGTTGAAGCGGCTCATGAGGGCGTACGACTATCAGCTAAAATTCGTCATGGCTGAACCCGACGATCTGGCGGACGTTTGCGCGGTGCTCGACGCGGTTGAAGCCGATCGCCGCAAGGTGATCCTGATGCCGGAAGGTATCGAATCGTCGGTCCTGCATGAGCGCGCGCTGTGGCTGAGCGAACTGTGTAAGCGCGAAGGCTTTCGATATAGTCCGCGATTGCACGTCGACTTATACGGAAACACGCGAGGCACTTAAGATCGACGCCGCTGCTACTTTCCCGTCTTTGACATTACGTATTGCGGGCAATAGCGCGCGATCGTCTCCATCGCAAGCTGTGCGCGGCGTACTCTCTCGCGCGACAACGCAACCACGGTGTTCTCCAGGTGCGTCCCGGCCGGGTATACATCCGGGGAATTTCGCAACCCGAACTTCAAGTAAATCGGCGCGGCCACGCGGATTAACTCAGGAATCTCGTAATAGCGCAGAAAGCCGCCGATGTTGTCGGGCGCTTCCACGTAGAAATCGATCGGCGCGGAAGTCGCCGAGCGGATCGCGGAAATCTGCGGGATCGAGAGATCCGACGGAATGTTGATCGTGGTCGCTCCTAAATCCTGGAGCAAGCGCGCGCTTGCGGGATTGCACGGCGCCATCATCACGGAAGTCTTGATAATCAGGTCATCGGGTAAGTCCCCGGCGATTTTCAGCTTGCCGATGATCTGCAGCAAACCGAGGTCCGACACCAGGACGCTGCGCAGGCCAAGATCCACCGCGCGACGCAGATCTTCGAGCGCGTAAACCAGTTGATCCGCGCCCCGCAGGCTCAGACCGAGTGTCTTTCCGGCGGCCGAATACGCCTGCGCGCCTACATCGAAGGTGGCGCGCGGCCCGACGAACAAGTTGACTTCGACACCCGCTGCCCGGCCCATAGCGAGCATCTCGGAGATTTCGGCATCCGTCATCAGCATGATGCCGCTGCCCTGGCTCACGCGATGCACGGGCACGTGGCGCGCGGCGGCTTCCGACAGCACGGCCGCAAGCGCACGTGGGCCTTCGGTGCTCGGAATCTCGATGCGGTATTGCGCGCCGTCGGGGAAACGCAGAGGTGAATCGGGGGCTGCCGGAGGGTCTCCGGCCGGCAACCCGCAGGCCGTTAGAAACTGTCGCGAATGGTTCATGCAGGCTCCAGTGTAAAGCCGTGCGGCGCGATGGCTGAATAGACTGTTTCCGATTCGCGCCCGTGAGCGGCAAAGATGTCGCGCACGCCTTGGCAGACGGAATCGTGCCCGGTTTCGTAGAACACCAGGACGCTGGGACCGGCGCCGCTGAGTGCGCAGCCGAGCAGTCCGGGCATGCGCAAAGCGAGAATCTCGGTGAGCCCCGAAACCAGCGCGCAGCGAAACGGCTGGTGCAGGCGATCTTCGAGCGCGCACGCGATGGCATGGAGCGACCCGGTGGCGAGTGCCGCAACCAGGAGCGCGGCTCGCTGGAGATTGAAGACCACGTCTTCACGCGAATAGCACTCCGGCAGAACCGAACGCGCGTGCGCAGTTGGCAAAACGAAGTTGGGGACCACAATGGCGACCGAAAGCCCCGCCGGAACGGGTAAGCGCACGGCCACTGCGTGCCCGTTCGACTCGATCGCGCTAGCGACAATGCCGCCTAGGACGCACGCGGCGACGTTATCCGGATGGCCCTCGATGCGCGCGGCTTCGTCCAGAATCCGTTCGCGCGACCAATGCAGTCCGAGCAGCTCACTCGAAATCACGACCGCCGCGGTGAGCGCCGCCGCGCTTGACCCCAAGCCCTGACCGAGTGGAATGTCATTGTGAATGTGGAGCGCGATTGGCGGAACGTTCTCGATGCCCGCGGCCGCCGCAACGGTAAGAATTGTCTGCCAGATCAGATTGCTCGCATCACGGGGAATCGCGTCGCTGTTGCGTCCCCACACCGTAATGGATAACGTCGCCGATTTTTCGAAACGGCATTCCAGGCTCAGGCCGAGTGCCATCCCCAACGCATCAAAACCGGGTCCCAGATTAGCGCTGGACGCGGGCACGCGGACAATCATCAGGGGCCATTATAGCGGCTGCCACCCGCGCTCCTGCTAATCTGAGGACTTCGAGAATTTGTAAGAGAGGGGGCGAGGCGAAAACTGTGCAGGTAATGGCCGGAGTGGATCTGGGCGGGACCGCGATCAACTATACGCTGGTCGACACCGACGAGACGTTTCTGATTGAAGGGTTATGCGAGCACCCCGCCCGCTCCAAAGAAGGTCCCGACATCTGTCTCGCCCAAATTGAAGAAGGCTTGCTCCTTGCCGCGGAGCAAGCGGGGGTGTCGTTGCGGGACGTGGTCGCCGTCGGACTGGATACGCCGGGTCCGGCGAGCGCCGGCGGAGTGTTTAGCGCGCGCGGTTCGACCAACTTCGTGCATCCGGAGTGGTCGGGATTCGACATCCGCGCGAGCTTGGAAGACCGGCTAGGCAAGCCTGTGACTTACTTAAACGACGGGAACGCGGGCGCGCTCTGGGGCCACGTGGCGATCTTCGGCGCAGCCAGCCGGGAGACCTCGGTCTCCGCCATCATCGGGACCGGCCTCGGGGGCGGCGTCATTATCGAAGGCAACGTGGTCAAGGGCCGGCTCGGATTCGGCGGCGAGTTAGGGCACGTGCTGATTCCCTACCAAAGCATCGCGGGGATCACGGGTATCGAGCCGCATTGCAACTGCGGGCGGATCGGGGATTTGGAATCGCTGTGCTCGCTTACGGCCATCGCGCGAACGATTCTGCCGTTTTTTTTGGCGCGCTATCCGGATCACGAATTGGGCAAACTAGGCGACCTGCAGCGCGGCGCGAAACTGGTGCGCGGCCTGGCTGAAAAGGGCGACCCGATGTGCCGTGATATCTTCCGGGTTCAGGCGCACGCGCTCGGGCTCTTCTTCGACGAGATGGTCAACACCTTCGATCCGGACGCCCTGATCGTGGGCGGCGGGGCCATCGAAACGGCACAAAATTTTCAGCGCTGGTTCATCGGTGAAATTCGCGAAGGTATGCCGGTGCAGCGGCGCGAGCAGGCTGGCATTCCGATCCATATCATGCCGAACGGCGACACTGCCGGAGCACGCGGCGCGGCCATCCAGGCGCTGCAATGGGTGCGTCGCAAGAACGCGAATAACTGCGTGGAATAGCCCATTTTATTGGACGTTCTGTTGCTAACGCGGCTTGGAGGGTATACCCTAGCAAGATCCATATACCGGCTCGAACGCCATGATCGAAGAACTCAAGCGGGTAGATACGCGAGTTTCGACGCAACACAAAGACGAGATTGTGTCGCTGTTGCGGGTATCGGCGCGCCTCGGGGCCGAGCCGATGCTGGTGCAGGCCAGCACGGGAAATGCATCCATCAAGCTCGACGACCTGCTGTGGATCAAGGCATCGGGACAGTGGCTGGCCGACGCGCGCGATCGCAGCATTCTGATTCCTGTCGAACTTGCGCGAGTGCGCGATAACCTGGCGCATGGCCGTGACGCAGTCGCCGATATCGGGTGCGACGGAAACGGCGCGATGCGCCCTTCCATCGAGACTTCCATGCATGCGGTGCTCCCGCATCGTGTTGTGATTCACGTGCATTCCATCAACACGATCGCGTTCGCGGTGCAGGAGGACGGTCCGTCGCAGCTTGCCCAAAGGCTGCGCGGGATGCGATGGGCGTGGGTGCCCTACGCGCCCTCCGGCTTACCCCTGGCGAGAGGGATTCAAGCGGCGATGGCGCAGTCGCCCGGCGCGGATATTTTCGTTTTGGGGAATCATGGACTCGTGATCGGAGCGGAAGACTGTGCCACGGCGGAAAAGCTTCTGCGCGAAGTGGAGCAGCGGGTAGCCACCGCGCCGAGGTGCGTTCCGGAGCCCGATTTGGGCGCCCTCGAATCGGTAGCGGGAGCGCTGCAATGGTGCCTCCCGAAATCAAGCGCGCTGCACGCTCTCGGGTGCGACGCGGTATCGCGAAACATTGTGATGGGCGGCGTGCTATATCCTTGCCAGGCGATTTTTTTCGGGCCCTGCACTCCGATGCTGCGGCGCTCGGCTCGCATGTCGGAGCTGCGAACCCGCTTCGCCGATTTTGCGGGCAGCAGCTCCTTCGTGATTGTTGAAGGTTGCGGCGTCATGGTCAACGCCGATATGACGCTGGCCGAGAGCGCAATGCTGGCGGGGCTGGCGCAGATCGTGCAGCGAATCGGCGCGTTGGCGCACATCCGCTATCTCGAAGGCACGGAATTGTTGCGCGTGTTGACGGCGAATGCGGGCAATTATCGGCAACCGGGCGTCTCTTAGGAATACGCGATTTTTCCGCGGTATATCGCCGTATATCCTGGCAGGTAGATGACGAAACGACTACGGACGGCGGCGATTTCGCTCGCTTGGGCCGCTTTAGCCGGGGCCCAAACTCCGGGTGTTCCAGCCGCGCCGCGCCGGGTGGCGCCACCCCGCGTGATAGCGCCTTCCTACCCGCAGCGTCCTGAGGCAGATCCGGCCGCGCTCGATCGAGGTAAGGCTTTGTATGGCGCGCAGTGCAATTTCTGTCATGGATCCGATGCGCGCGGCGGGGAGGGCGGCCCGAATCTATTGCGATCGGAACTAGTCCTTAACGACAAGAACGGCGAAGCCGTAGCGCCGGTGATTCTCAACGGCCGTCCGGACCAGGGGATGCCGAAGTTCCCAATGACAATGGCGCAGATTGCGGATGTCGCCGCGTATATCCACAATTTCCCGGTTGGCGGCTATGATGTCTCGCGCATGGTTCCCCTCAGCATTCTGGTTGGCGATGCCAAAGCGGGTCAGTCGGTGTTCGGATCGAAGTGCGCATCATGCCATTCGGTTGCCGGAGACTTGAAGGGGATCGGGGCTAAAATCCCGGATGCTAAGGTTTTGCAGGACACATTTCTTTTCCCCGGCGGCGGTCGCAGGGGCCCGGGTGGCCCAGTCAACGTAGCTCCGACGACCGTGACCGTGACTCCCGAGAGCGTTCCGAAAGTTGAAGGGCGCCTGGCGCGGTTGGATGATTTCATAGTCAGTCTGGTGGAAGCGGACGGAACGCCACGAACGTTCCGCCGGGACGGCGACAACCCCAAGGTCGAGGTTCATGATCCACTCGCTCCCCACATAGCCCTGTTGCCCACTTATACCGACAAAGAAATTCACGATCTGACTTCTTACCTGGTGACGGTGAAATGAAGAAGCTGGCAGCTTGCGCTCTAATCGCTATCGGGAACCTGGCAGCCCAAGCGCTGAATCCGAAGCTTTTGACTAAGCCTTTGGGCGAATCCTGGCCCACTTACTCGGGAGATTACTCGGGAAAGCGGTATAGTTCACTAACTCAGATCAACCAGTCGAACGTCAAGAACTTAGCGCTGGCATGGGTAAGCCGGGTCGCCGGAGGGGCGGAGACGGGCGGAGGGCGTAGCGGGGCGGGCGTGCCTACCATCGTCGGCGGCGAGGGCACAAACGAGGTCGACCTTGGGCCGTTCGGCGGCGGAACCAATGTCCGGGCTTCGATTCTCGAAGTGAACGGAATCCTCTACCTGTCGGCGCCGGACAACGCCTGGGCTGTCGACGCTCGCGACGGCCGCCAGATCTGGCATTACTTCTGGAAAACCAAGGGCGGGACTCACATTGGGAATCGCGGCCTGGGCATGTGGGGCGATTGGTTGTATATGGAGACGCCGGACGACTATCTGGTTTGTCTAGACGCCAAAACCGGCAAGGAACGCTGGCACAAGGTGATCGCCGATCTAAACCTTCAATACTTCTCGACCATGGCTCCGATCGTGATCGGAAATCACATCATCATCGGCACAGGCAACGACCTGGATGAGCCGGGATATGTGGAAGCGCGCGATCCCGAAACCGGTGACGTTCAGTGGCATTGGAACGCGGTGCCGACCAAGAAGGGCGATCCTGGAGTCGAAACCTGGGGCAGTCTCGATGGTGCGCGGCATGGTGCTGGAAACGTTTGGATTCCGGGTTCCTACGATCCGGAGACGCATCTCTACATCTTCGGCACCGGCAATCCTTCACCGGCTTACACCAATCCGCCAAGCCGGGCGGGGGACAACTTATACACGTGTTCGATTGTGGCTTTGAACGTGGACACCGGGAAGATGGCGTGGTACTACCAGGTTGCTCCACACGAGACGCATGACTGGGATTCAACCGAAACTCCCGTTCTGATCGACGGCGATTTCCACGGCAAGCCGCGCAAGATGGTGCTGCATGCCGACCGCAACGGCTATTATTTTACGCTGGACCGGCTGACCGGGGAACACTTAGTCACCGGGAAGTTCTCGGAAGCGGCTAACTGGGCGAAAGGCATCAACAAAAAAGGCCAGCCTGAACGCAACGTAGCAAAAGATTCCACGGTGGGGGGCTCGCTTGTTTCGCCCAACAGCGGCGGTGCGACTAACTGGCCACCGGCCACTTACTCTCCCGATACGGGGATGTTGTATGTGCCCACTTCGGAAGCTTTTGCCATGTACTATCTAACCGAAACCGATCCGCGCGGCGCGATGGGTCTGGGAGGCACCGATGAAGTCGGCGTGGGCACACTAGGAAACTATCTGACCGCGATCGATTACAGGACGGGGAAGACGGTGTGGCGGCATCGCTACCCAGGCGTGAACCCGTATGGCGGAAACGGACTTCTGACCACTGCCGGCAAATTGCTTTTGGGGGGCGACATGAGTGGCAACCTGTTAGCTCACGATCCCGCGACCGGTAAGATTCTCTGGCACTCCCGGCTGGGACAGGTCAGCAATGCGCCCGAGACTTACATGCTGGACGGGCGCCAATATATTCTGGTGGCGGGCGGCGACACTCTCTACGCGTTTACTCTGTACTAAGGCGCGCCAAGTCACTTCGCGCACCTTATCTTTGGGCACGGTCTTAAAGATCTTCCACCGGTTCTTATCGTCTTTGGCGAGCGCCCCGGCAAAGTGCAGCGCCTGTTCCGCGGTGATGTTGCCGGGAAGCGGCGGCTCGCATGCCGAGCGCGTCGTTCTTGATTAAGAGTGCTTTCGGCGGCATCCTTGAGACACTCATTCGGAGGAGTCGCGCCGGACGCGACAAACAGGTCGCCGCTGTGCTTGGGAGTATTCGCGTTCGAGCGGTCATTGCTGGATCGAGCTTGTCCAGGTCCACGTGTCTCGAAAATGCCGTTCACGCCATCGCCCGGCAGCCCGAAAATCGTGTCTACGCCCCACTCGATCAGCCGCTCGACGAGAAGATCGGCAACAGTTTTGGCCATCAGTTGTCTCCGGGGTCTTGGCCAGCAATATAGCGGCCATCCATCTTCGGGCTTACTGTAGTTACAGCGATGAGTTCCAGAAAGAATCAGCGGCAAGGGGTGATCTCGTGGGTTTTCCTCGGTGCCCTATTCCTGCTTTGTGCAATTTTGGGCCATTTGCAATATCGCTGGATCGACGAAGTGAGCACGGCATCCACAAAGCGGCTGCACGCGAATCTGCGAACCAGTCTCGAGCAGATCAGCGAGAACTTCAATTCCGATCTGGCCACGGCTTGCCGCGCGCTGCAGTCTTCCGGTATGGACGCGGATAGCGCGCCAGGACCGGTAGAGGACAAGGTCGCGGCGCGCTATGCGCAGTGGAAGCGAACCGGAACGCACACCCAGATGTTCAGCCGCATTGCCAGGGCGGTACCTCAGGGTGAAGCTTTGGCGATGCGGGATCTAAACCTGCAAACGGCTGTGTTCGGGCCGGCCGAGTGGCCTGCCGGGTGGCAGGGACTGAAGGAGCGTTTGGAGACGCGTCTCGCGGCCGACCCACGGCGCCCCGGCAGAGGGCCGGGCCTCGAATCCCCGGCCGACGGCGCCGTGTTCGAGCTGCCCATTTTGGAACCTCGCCGCGACGCCGACGGGCCGCCCTTCAGGCGCAGAGAAGCCGGCTGGCTCATCTTCGAAATAAACGTGCCCTACGCTCGTGAGACGGTGATTCCCGAACTGCTGAAACACTATCTTCCCGGCGGCGGTGAGCGCGACTACCAGGTCGAGGTAATTTCACGAGCGGCTCCGCCGGCGATTATTTATCAATCCGACCCAACTTCCCCCTCCAAGATCGAGAGGGCTGCGGACGCATCGGCTGGTTTGTTCGACGTCCGGTTCGACGAAATCTTCCATCACCGCCCGATGCCGCGTTCGTTTGGCCGGGGATTCAGACCGGAACACGGCGCCGGGGGCCGATGGCAGATTTATGTCCGCCATCGCGCGGGCTCACTGGAAGCAGTGGTGGCGCGGGTCCGGCTGCACAACTTGGCGGTCACCGGCTCGATTCTCCTTCTGATTTTGATCACCGGAGGCGCGCTGCTGCGTTTTACAAGGCGGTCCCAACGGCTGGCTGAGTTGCAGATGGAATTCGTGGCCGGCGTATCGCATGAGCTGCGCACGCCGTTGACCGTAATTCACACCGCCGCCTACAATCTGCAAGGACGCATGGCGCGGGAGCCCGGGCAGGTGGAGCGGTATGGCGCGTTGATCCAACGCGAGAGCGGACGGCTCAAGGAATTGGTGGAACAGGTGCTGCAATTTTCCGGCGCGCAGGCGGGCGCCCGCGTGATTCAGGAAACCGAGCCGCTCTCGGTCGATCGCATCATCGATGAAACCGTGGAGGCCAGCAGAGGCGTCATTCAAGATTCACACTGCACGATCGAAAAGCACATCGAGCCGGAGCTGCCGCGCATCATGGCCGATGCCACTGCGCTGAAGCACGCATTAGAAAACCTGCTGAACAATGCCGTCAAATACGGCGCGGGCGGGGGATGGATCGGGATCAGCGCGCAGAGCGTGGGAGGCGCTTCACCGGCGCAAGTGGAGATCCGCGTGGCCGATCGGGGCCCTGGAATTCCAGCGGAAGAGCAGGAGCATATTTTCGATCCGTTTTATCGCGGGCGGCGCGCGCTGCAAGATCAGGTACACGGCACCGGCCTCGGCCTGAGTCTCGCCAAGCGCATTGTGGAGGCACACGGCGGAACCATCCGCGTGAGGAGCAGCGCCGCGTCGGGAACCGAATTCATCGTCCGCATTCCGGCCGCGCCTCTGGAGTCTGCCAATGACCTGGTCCATTCTTCTCGTCGAGGATGAGCCCGGCGTGGTGCTCACGCTTACCGATCTGCTGCGCACCGAAGGCTACCGGGTTGAAAGCGTGGCCGACGGCCCAGCGGCCCTGCGCCGCGTGACCGAGCAGCGCTTCGACGTGGTCATACTCGACGTGATGCTGCCGGGTATGAGCGGTTTTGACGTATGCAGCAAGCTCCGGCAGCGAGGCCAGCCGGTTGCGATCCTGATGCTAACCGCGCGGGCACAGCTCTCCGATCGCGTGGCGGGATTGAAGCTCGGAGCCGACGATTACCTGACCAAGCCATTCGAACCGCCCGAGCTGCTGGCCCGAATTGAAGCACTGCTGCGCCGCGTCAAGAAACCCGAAGCGGAGCCGCTGGCGCGCATACAGTTCGGAAACATCGAGCTGGATTTCGGGCTTAATGAGATCAAGAAAAATGGCGAGCTGGTCAGCATGGCGGGCAAAGAGATCGAGCTGCTTCGCTATCTGATCGAACATCAGGGAAGCGTGGTTTCGCGCGACGAGCTTCTGGAAGCTGTATGGGGCTATCAGCCCGGCATCTCATCGAGAACCATCGACGTACACGTCGTCTGGCTGCGGCAAAAGCTGGAAGACAATCCGCAGCACCCGCGTTATATCCAGACCATTCGCGGCGTCGGCTACCGGTTTTCGAAATAGGCTTTATCCCAGAACCCAAGCGGACGGATGCTGCTCGAAACCGATGTGGGGATAGTAATTCACGGCCCCTGGCGCCGAGAGCAGCACGATGCGTGTGTTGCCACCGCTCTGATAAGTGCGCCGCACCAGCTCACGGCCGATGCCGTGCCGCTGATAATCCAGATGAACTGCGAGGTCCGAAAGATACGTCACGAACGCGAAGTCGCTCAGGGAACGCGAGATTCCGACAAGCAGGTCGCCGTGCCACGCGGTGATGACCAGGTTGGCGTGCGCCAGCATGAGGCGCATCCGTTCACGGTCGTCAACGGGGCGGCGCTCCCCCAATGTGGAAGCGCGATAGAGTTCGATCAATTGGTCTAAATCGAGTTGGTTGCCGGTTCGGTAGGTAATGTCCATTTCGTTTTAAAAAGAAGGGCCCATGCGAACGGGGAGCTGCGCGCCGTGTTGCGTCACGGCGACCTTTCCAGTCCAGGACCAATCCACGGTACCGTATTTTGTGACGATTCCGCGAACGCTCATTTCATGCGTCATCCAGGTTTTCGGGATACCCGCGCCGACGACCAATACCGGCTGCCCTTCGCTCTCGTCAACGTAAGCGAGCATGTCTGTTTGCAGGGCCAGCATCTCGGCGGCCGTCCAATAATGCGGAGTTACGTTGGGAGGCCGAACCCAGCCGCGTATCGCGTCCCAGCGGTGAAAGCTATTTTCCTCCCCGTTGCCTTCCCACCAGCTATAAAGTCCGGCAGACGCTTGATTCGCCCAGAACCAGTCGATGGTCTTCCACACGCGCTCGTTCTGCCAGAGCAGCAACCACTGGTGCGCCTCGGCCGCATCAAAGTAGGTCCACAGCGGCGTCTTGAGCAACACGCCATTGGTGTCGCGCTTGGCGATCCAGCGGCGGTTCAGGTCGGATTGAAACGCATTGGGCCGTTGAAATGCGATACCGGAAGGCCACAGCGCCGAGATGAACGTCCGGTCGTTCTCCGATTCCGGCGGATGGTACGCGGCGAACCAGGCGGTCTGCAGCTTGTGCGCGGCTTCAGTCCACTGTTTTTCGAGCGCGACCGCATTCACGCGGTGCGCCAGTGCCGCACCGTCGAGCAGACCGCGGTAGCTTACGGCATTCACGAAGGGGAGCGGACGCCGATGATCGATGCGCCCGACGACCAGCCCGTCACGCGCGGGCTCGCAGAGCAGATCGATGTCCGGCCGTTTTGCCGCGGCGTCCACGAGCGGGCCGAAGATGGGTTTGCGAATCGGCTGCTTGGCCGAAAGCATGTCGAGAATAATCTGTTCTTTGCGCTGGACATGCGGCCAGAGGGCGCGGTCGAACGCGGGGTCGTGGGCGCGGGCGGCTACTTCTTCCATGGCCCAAAGGGCGAGTCCAGGGGCATCTGCTTCCGGTCCGAAGCCGCCGAAAAAATCGTGTTCGGCGAAGTACGGCACCAATTGACGCGCGACGTCCAGCCGCCCGGCACGCGCCAGAGCTACGAAGGTATAGGCACCCTCCCGCAACCACGCGAGCGGATAACTCAGAGGCTCGCCGGGCCGCGTTTCGCGCTTGACCAGCCCCATCAGAAGGTGCGCGACCTGCGCGTCGAGACTGGCCGCAAACCGCGCGTCGGGTAGTTGCAAATCGAGTCCCGATTTCACCGCCCCGGCTTCCAACGGATTGGCCGATGGCGCACGCGCATCGGTGATGAGCAGCGTCGCCAGAGTGTTCGGCGCGACTTGGAAACGCGCGTATCCCCAGCCAGCGGCCGAATTCACATGAGTGCGGGGAGATTTCTCCGCAATCCAGGAACCGGTCTCTTCTCCCATGGATTGGAAGACCGCTGCCAGGGAGGGCGTTACTGTCCAACGCCCATTCAGTAGAAGATTCCGTCCCGTCCAAGTCAAGCTGGTGAGCGGTCCTCCGGCCGGCCCGACGCTGCGGATCACAATTAACACCGGCTGCGTGAGACTGTGCAACCGAAGACGGCTCACGCCGGGACGCGGCAGCTCCCAATCCGCTGTATAGAACGGCGTCTTTGTATCTACTACCGGAACGGCTTTCGCGCCCGGCCAGACGAAGCGCTGCTCGATGGCGTCGAGCGGGAGTGTATCTCCGGATTGAGTGCCGGACCAGAACGAGATTCCGAAGCTGCCGGGCGAAGGACTGAAGCTTCCGCCTGGCTCGAGATAACTTTTCTCCGTTTCCAGGCTGGCGGGAAACGCGAGCACCACGTGCCCGGCGCCGCGCGGCCATGCGTCATTCGGGCGCGCTTTCATCTCTTCGAGAACCTTCAGCCGTTCCGAAGGGCCCGCCGCAAATGCCGCCATTCCAAGGGCGCAGAGAAGTGCTCGCTTCATGCTGTTGGTACTTCAGCGATCGAGCACCGCGCGGATTTTGGCTGAAAGCTGGTCCGCTGAGAACGGTTTCTGCAAGATCATTACGTCAGCACCGGTCATCCCCTGGTTAGCGATCACGTCGTCGGTATAGCCGGACATGAAAAGCACCTTTAAATTCTTGTCCGCTGTTCTTAACCTGGACGCTAGCTCGTTGCCATTCATCTGCGGCATGATCATATCGGTCAAAAGCAAATCGACGCGATCGCGATTCTGCGCGTAAATCAGGAGAGCTTGCCGGCCGCTTCCGGCCTCAAGGATGCTGTACCCCTTCTTTGAAAGCATCTCGCGCACCATTTCGCGGACTCCCGTTTCATCTTCCACCAAAAGTATGGTCTCGGTGCCTTCAGTCGCCGGAGTCGTCAATTCGTTCGCCGCGGACTCCGGCTCGTCTTCAACTCGCGGCAGGTAGATCAGAAATTTCGCGCCCTTGCCGGGCTCGCTCTCGACTGCAATGTGGCCGCCGCTTTGCTTTACGATGCCGTACACGGTGGAGAGGCCAAGCCCAGTACCGCGGCCTTTCATTTTCGAAGTGAAAAACGGCTCAAACAGATGCGCTTGCGTGGCCGCGTCGATGCCAGTCCCGGTGTCGGTGACTTCCAGCAGTGCGAACGGGTGCGCCGCCCGCTCTGGAGGAGCGCTTGAATCATTGGCCAGATCGGGAGCCTGCCAGTCGACAGCCGCAATTCGGATTGTCAACGTACCGCCGCGAGGCATGGCATCTCTCGCATTAACAGCCAGGTTCAGAATCACTTGCTCGACTTGGCCGACGTCCGCTTTTACGCGGCAGACGCCTTCGATGGCGACGCGCAGCTCAATGTGTTCTCCGATCACGCGGCGCAGCATGTTTTCGGCGTTCCGCACCACAACGTGGAGATCTAACACGCGTGGATGGATTACCTGGCGACGGCTGAACGCCAACAGTTGATTGGTGAGCGCCGCCGCGCGATCCGAAGAATTCAGGATTTCCGTGACATAAAGCCGCAACTTCTCAACAGCCGCGCCTTGGTCGATCGCGTCGGTGAGCATATGGCCATAGCCGCCGATGACGGTGAGCAAATTATTGAAGTCGTGAGCGACTCCGCCCGCCAACTTGCCGATGGCTTCCATCTTGTGCGACTGGCGCAGTTGCTCTTCCAGATGCTTCCGCTCAGTGATATCGATGCCAATTGCGCCGATGGAAGCCTCCTGGTCTGCTTCGCCGGTGATCGGAAATTTGTGGATGAGCCAATGGTGCAGCCCGTCAGGCAACGGCAGCGCTTCCAGGGTCTGTAGAGGGGCGCCAGTGCGCAGCACAGTCGCGTCGTTCTCGCGAAAACGGGCCGCCAGTTCGGCCGGCCAGATCCGGTCGTCCGATTTACCGATCAGTTCTTCCGGCGAGGTCTGGAAAAGCGCGGCGCAGGCGTCGTTGTAATAAATGTAGCGGCCCTTCTGATCCTTGATGAATGCGACTCCAGGGAGATGATGCATGAACGAAGCGAAGCGCCGCTGGCTTTCCATGAGCGCCTGTTCGCCCTTGCGGCGTTCGGTGATATCGATCATGGTGCTGACTAGAGTTCCCCCAATTCCGCCCGGCCCTGAGGGAACGAAACGGATGTTGGCCAGGCACCAGACCTCCGATCCATCCACCTTGCGAAAGCGCACTTCGTAATCGTGCAGATAGCCCGCCGCCATGACGTTGCGGAGCATGGCGTCGCGGTCGCGCGGATCGGCGTAGAGTTGCTCCATCCGATAACCAAGGAGATCTTCCCGCGTGCGGCCGAGCCATCTTGCGAAGGATTGATTGGCCTCTAAAATCGCGCCCTCGACGTTGGAGTAGACGATTCCGGCCTGATCGTTCTCGAACAGGAAACGGAATCGTTCCTGGAAATCACGCGCGGCCAGCTCGGCCCGTTTCCAGGCCGTGATATCGCGGAACACGCTCACAGCACCGGTGAAGTTACCCGCCGAATCGCACAGTGGCCGCGCTGTGGAACTGATCCACTTGCCTTCGGGAATGAACCGGTTGCGAATGAAGATCTCGGCTCCATCCACCGAGCGGCCGCGCAGCGCTCTCCGCAAGGGCAGCTTCTCGATTGGCAAGGGGGTTAGGGTGTCGGCATAGAAGATGCCGTACGGCGCCGGATGGTTCTTGGGCGTGAGGTCCAGAAACCAGTTTCCGAGCATCGCCTCCGCGGCTGAATTGTAGAGAGAAGTGCGGCCGTCGGATGCGCAAACAGCCACCCCATCCCCGATACATTCAATCAGACGGTGAACGATGCTGTCCGCGGGCTGCCGGGTGAGTTCTTCAGCGAGCCTGTCCGCGGTAATGCGGAGAGCAATGACGGTTGGGTTGAGGAGCGTCGAGCTCACGGGCTGTTATCAGTTTAAACGCTGCGCCCGAATTATTGTGACGTTTTTAAGCGGCTTCGCGCTGAGGCACGGGCTCGGCGATCTTCGCGACCTTCACGGCCTTGGCGATCCCGAGTGCCTGCAACAGGCGAATGTGAATCCAGCTAATGTCCACTTCATACCAGGCCAGGCCGTGGCGCGCCGACGTGGGGTGGGCATGGTGGTTGTTGTGCCAGCCCTCGCCGAAAGTCAGCATGGCGACCCACCAGCTATTGCGTGAATCGTCGCGCGTGGCGAAACGCCGCGAGCCCCACATGTGGGTAGCGGAATTCACCAGCCAGGTCGCGTGCAGCCCGATGACGACGCGCATGAACGTTCCCCAAAGCAGAAATGACCATCCGCCGAATGCAAGGAGTGCCAGGCTGACGATGACCAGCGGAACATAGTGGTAAGTGTTCAGCCAGACGTAGAACGGTTCGCGGCCCAGGTCGGGCGCGTACTTGGTCATGGTCGCGGTGTCGTTGTGCTTCGACTCGCCGAAAATCATCCAGCCCATGTGCGCCCAGAAGCCGCCATGCTGCGGGGTGTGCGGGTCGCCGTCGTGATCGGAAAACTGATGGTGCACGCGGTGTGTAGCTACCCAAAATATCGGTCCGCCTTCGAGCGCGAGCGTGGCGCAGATCGCCAGAAAATATTCCACCGGCTTCGGAACCTTATAGGAACGGTGCGTCAGCAGGCGGTGGTAGCACATGCCGATGCCGAGGCAGATTGCCATCCAGTAAATCAAGGCGGCAACGAATACGGCTTTCCATGAGAAGAAGAAGAGAGCGGCAACGGCTCCCAGATGGAACGCGATCATGATTCCGGACGTGATCCAGTTGATGTAATCTTTTTGGGGGAAGGTGGTAACTTTTGCGCTCACAGAGTCTCCTGACGGTGGCCTAATTCCACGCTAACAGGGTTAATGCGAGGGCATTGTAAGAGTTGTGTAATTTGCGCGGCTAGAAGGCAACACAGATGCCGGCGCCGTCCGATGACGAGGGGCCGAGGACGTTTACAGTAAGGTTGGATGCGATGCTGCCGTCCGACGTGCACGAGGAGGGGACGGTCGCACCGATGGTGGCGGGCGGAATTTGGAAGTTCACTTGGTACAGGCCGACGAATCCGGGTGTCAATCCGCTAAAAAATGGCTTCGTTAAACCGCTGAATCCGGTCGCATCGAACCACTGACCGGGATTGCCTCCAAATCGGAAGGACGGCGCATTGGCCTGAAATTCGAATCCGACATTGAAATTCTGCTGAGTCACCGCCGCCGGGGACGGACTCTTCTCGCCCGATTTGACGGCCGGATTTGTTGACCCGAGTCCCAACGCATAAATGACCAGCTCTTCGCCGGGATGCGCCGGTTGCGCTTGCGTGACGTAAGTGCCGTCGGCATGCGTCACCACAGGTTCGCATGTTGAGGCGACGCCGACGAAGGTGGTGTCGCAGGAATTCGAGATGTGAATCCGGTCAAAAACGATATTGAGCGGAACGAAGCCCTCGGCTACGCCATCCTCAGCGAAGATTAAATTCGAAAGGAGCGTGGGACGTTCCGAGCCTGGTGGAACGGGCGGCGGCACTTCGAACGGAATCTGGAGGACGATGTCCGTTACCACTGCGCAGGGCAGCGATGCAGTGGGGCAAGGGCTTTGCGAAACCGACAGCAGCGGAACCGGAAATTTGGGTAGGGTGCCGGACTCAACTGTCGCTGAGATGCCGCCGAGCATGGTAGGAAGAGGCATACCGGAGGCCGTCAAAGTGGTTTTCAGGCGCGTGGAAATTCCGAATACCGAGACCGTGATGATCTGACCCGGCGCGACGGTCAACGTGCTTGGCCGCGGCGTGTAGCCCGCGCTGACCATGCCTACCGTTTGCGCGAACGCCCCCGAGGCCAGTAACGCAATCGCGCCGAAGCGCACGAGCATTCTCATAGGGTCTGGGACGAGACCAGCGTGACGCGCTTGCCCGACGCGCGATCCTCAACGACGATGCTGCCGTTCTCGACGCGCACATCGTCCACGTTTCCGAAGCCCTCGGGAACCTGCGTCAAGAAAATCAAAAAGCGGCTCTCGATGCTCGATTTGGCCGGCAGCCAGCGATACATGGGCGTGCCAAAGAGCTTGTTCTCATCGACAGCCTGGCGTCGCGGCACATCGAAAGGCAGAGTCGAGAATTCCAGACCGCGCGCCAGTTTGCCGTTGGGCGGGTAGAATTCCCAACTCTGCGTCCACGGGTATTCGGCGCGCCTGAAAATGTACCCGAGCAGCAGATGCTTTTTCGGATTCAGCGCGGTGAGGAAGACCTGTGTGCGCGACGTGTCCATTAGAGACGTGGTGTGATCGCCGGAGTTCGGCGGATTTGGAGTGAGGCGCATATCGAGCGTTCCTCCCGAGAGAGATGGCGCGATGGGCCACGTGAAGTCCTGGCCGGGTGGGAGGCGGTGGGGAAGATCGACCGGGGCGGCATCATAGGGACGCGTTCTCGCCTGCTTCGCGGACATATTCACCACAGTGGTGGCAGGTTCAAGGAAGGGTGAACCGATGGTGGCGTGCTCGGCCCAGAACACCGGCCGGTCAAAGGCCAGATCACTGGTGATGTGCGTTTCCACGCTCACCACCTGCTCGCCATCCACTAAGCGGAAGGTTCGCGCGATGTGCTCCTGCGCCAGCGGCAGGACGGTGGAAAAAGCAAGGCTGTTTTTCGATTGCGAAGTTACATCCCACTGCCGTTCGTGCGCTTCGCCGTGGCCCGGAAGGCCGGCTTTGCTCTCTTCCTGCGACGTTTCGCCAAAACCATCAACGCAAAGGAAGTGGCCGAGGCCCGTACCGAAGATGTTGTTCTCACCGGCTTCGCGCGCCATCCGGACGGGATCCCACAACGGGCTGAGATGCTGGGGATCGGCCGTGAGTGAGATTGCGGCAATGGTGGTGCCCTGTTTCAGAACGGTTAGCCGCAGCTTGTCATTAGCTAGCGACAGCGCCGGATGTCCTTCGAAAGTGGTGCTCTGCATTAAGCCCCAGCTTACACATTCTATGACCATCCGTGTACCCTCTTAGGATGTCACCGGCGATTGAAGTTCACGATTTGCGCAAGGTGTATGAAGGGCGGGCCGCTGTCGATGACCTTAGCCTGACGGTGCCGCGCGGATCTTTCTTCGGATTCCTGGGACCGAATGGGGCCGGGAAGTCGACCACGATCCGCATGCTCACGGGACTGATTCCAGCGGACTCGGGCACGATTGACTTGCTCGGTTTTCGGCTTCCGGAACAGGACATGGAGATCAAGAAGCGCATTGGCCTGGTTCCCGATGAATCGCTGCTTTTCGATCGGCTGACAGGTCTCGAGTTTCTGGAATTCGTCGGGCGGATGTATGCGCTCGAGCGCACGCAAGCCCGCCGGCGCGCGCAGGAACTGCTGGAACTATTCGAGCTTGGCGACGAGCGCAGGAAGCTCATCGCGGGTTACTCCAAAGGTATGCGCAAGCGCGTGGCGATGGCGGCCTCGCTGATCCATCGGCCGGAACTGTTCCTGATGGATGAGCCGTTCGAAGGCGTGGACGCGGTGGGCGCGCGTCTGATGAAAGATATCCTGCTCGATCAGGTGCGGCACGGCGCAACGATTTTTCTGACCTCGCATGTGCTTGAGGTGGTGGAGCGGCTATGCGATCACGTGGCCATCATCAACAAGGGGAAGATCGTGCGCGAGGGGTCCATGGCGGAAATGCGGTCGGGTACGGAGACGCTGGAAGAAGTCTTCGTGCGTGAAGTGGGCGCCGAACGCGCGTTCGAGCGCTTGGAGTGGTTGTAAATGATTGGCGCGATCCTGCGAGCGCAGTGGCTCAGCATGCGCAGCTTCAGCATGGGCTCAAAGCGCAGCGGCATGGTTGTTTCGGCCATTGTCGGAGCCTTTTTCTATGGCTTCTGGCTGCTGGGCGCGTGGGGCCTGGAAGAGATATTCGCGAGCGCCGAGGATTCAGTGTGGCTGGCCGTATGGTTGCCCGTAGCGCTGCTCGCAGTGATGCTGTACTGGCAGATTGCGCCCGTGGTTTCGGCGAGCCTCGGAGCGTCGCTCGATTTGAAAAAGCTGCTGGTCTATCCCATTCCGCACGAGAAACTCTTTCAGGTCGAGGTTTTGTTGCGGCTAACGGCATGCGTTGAGATGCTGATCATAGTCGGCGGCATCGCGACGGGCGTGATGCGCAATTCGGAAGTCGGGGGCGGCATTGTAGCGGTGCCGCGAATCTTGGTGGTGACGCTGCTCTTCATCATCTTGAATCTGTTGATCGCGGCAGGGCTACGCAACCTGATGGAGCGTATGCTGCTGAAACGGAGCCTTCGTGAAGTGATGGTGGTGCTGCTGATTCTGGTGAGCGTGCTGCCGCAGTTGCTGATCGCGTCGAAAGTGAACCCGGACGCGGTGACGCATTACCTTCCGGCAGCGGTCTATTGGCCGTGGGGAGCGGCAGGGCATCTTATGCTCGGCATTGAATGGCTGGCCGCGACGGTGGTCTTGCTGGCATCCATAGCCTTGGCTTATGCGTTCAGCAGGTGGCAATTCGCCATCAGCTTGCGCTTCGATCCGGCCAGCGCGAATCGCCGCGTCCTGGCGCTCGACGAGTCGCAAGACAGGCTTAGCCTGCTCGACCGCGCATGCCGCGTGCCCGCCTTCTTGTTTGCCGATCCCTTGGCCGCGATCGTCGAAAAGGAACTGCGCTCGCTGCTGCGCACGCCGCGCTTCCGCTTAGTCTTCGGCATGAGCTGTCTGTTCGGCCTGTTGATCTGGACGCCGCGCGTCTTGAGCGGCAGCGGCGGCAAAGCGACTTCGGATCACTTCCTGACGATGGTGTGCGTCTACGGCTTGGTCATGTTGGGGCAAGTGATGTACATGAACGCGTTCGGATTCGACCGCTCGGCGGCGCAGGCGTGGTTCTCACTGCCCGTCTCGTTTACGCGCGTGATAGTCGGCAAGAACGTTGCCGCGGCGTGGTTCGTGATCACCGAGATGCTGGTGGTCGTCGCCATCGCGCTGGTTCTGCCCATTCGGAAATCGCCGGTACTGGTGGCCGAAGCGGTTGTGGTGACGCTGGTCTCAGGCGTCTATCTCATCGCGTTCGGGAACCTGAGCTCGGTCTATTTTCCGCGTGCGCTCAGTCCGGAAAAGGTGACGCAGGGCGGCGGCTCGCGCAGCCTGAACGTGATACTGGTGTTCTGTTTCCCGATCGCTCTGCTGCCGGTTGGGTTGGCGTATTGGGCGCGCTATGTATTCAGCAGCGACGTTGTCTTTTTCGCGCTCTTAGCCGTCGCGGCATTGCTCGGGGCGGTGCTCTACTGGATCGCGCTTGGGTCGTCGGTGGAAGCTGCGCTGGTAAGGCGGGAACGCATCTTGAATGAGCTGGCGAAGTCGGATGGGCCGGTTTCCATCGGATAGATCACCAGCGCCCGAGTTGCTCGGCCGCCCACGCCGTGCCCTTGTCTGAATGACAAATCAGGCACGCCAGCGGACTCTCGCGCTGGCCCAAGCGCGCCGTCATATCGGCCCGGGGAATGTCGTCGATTTGATGCGACGCAGCCTGGAACGAAAGGCTGTTCATGATCTTCGGCATATGACACGCAACGCAGCGGCTGCCGGCTGACGCGGGTGCGTGGTGCGTATGCGCCGCAACGCGCTGCTGAATTTCCGCGTGGCATTGCAGGCACATGCGGTCGGGTTCGTTTTGAAATTTCAGCGAAACGGGATTGTGCGACGCGCCCGCATTGTCCGACGCGGGATGCGGATTGTGACAGCTCGCGCATTGCGCTTGGCCGTTGCGAAAACACTTGGATCGCGTAAAAGCCTCGGAGATAAACGTCGTCTCGCGAAACCTTCCATCGCGATAGAACGCCCGCCGCGAAAATTCGTTGTACGGCCGGCTCGGAAAATCGGCAAAGAAGAGGCCCGCTTGGGAATAGTTCATTTCTCCATGCGGGCCGGCATCGCGCAACGCCGACTGGCGGTGACACTGGCCGCAGATCTTGGTGCCCGTGACGTGGTCCACTTTCGCGAAATGAACCGGAGCGCTCGTTATCGAGCTGTCGGGGTGGCCTTTCTGCATGGCGGCCGTGTGCTCGGCCGAAGGTCCATGGCACATCTCGCAATCGATGCCTGGCTCGCGAAATGCCGCGCGCTCGAATTGTGGCCCTTGCTCGCTGCCGGCTGCGCGCAACTGGCTGGTGTGGCAGATGGCGCAATTGCTCTGGTAATTGGTGGCCGCGGACAGTTCAGTGAAGCGCGATATGTCGGCTCGCGCACTGCCAGGCGGGTCGATTTCCTTCCAATAATTGAGCCAGACTTTCTTCAGCGCGTTGTATTGGATGGGAAAAACTTGAATGCGTCCATCGGCGAGCTGCGTGGCATAGGCTTGCTGCCACTTCGACCCAATGATGTAATCGACGGGGTACCGCTTGGCGGTTCCATCGGAATTCGAAAATTCGAAATACGGTCGCTGGTCCCACCCCAGCTTTACGCTGGAATGCCCGGAATCGTCGTGCATAACGGCGCTGGCACGGAAGTCGGCGAGCAACCAATCGGGCTCGTAGGCGCGGAACATCCGGCCCATGCCGGTCTTGCGCCAGGATTCGTAAACGGCGGTGTGGCATGTCCGGCAAGCGGCAGATCCGGCATAGTTGCCGGGGGCGGGGGGCGCGGCGGGGTCGGGCGCGGCGGCTACGATCGGAAGCTTCGGTATCGTTGAAACCCCGGCAGGGAGCTTTCGCAATTGATCGACCGCGCGCGCGTGGATTTCCGCTTCGCCGCGCGCTGCGGCGATGGCGAAGAGACTCGCGGCTTCATCAATATTTCCCCGCGCCTGCTTTACAATGCCCCACAAGTAAGCTGCTGCCGGATTTGCATCGGCCTTGGCTAGCGCTAATTCCGCTTCGGACTCCGACAGCAAAGCCGCCCGCCGCGGGTTTTTCAGCCTCAACCCCTCTGTGGCCGCAACTCGCCCCAGAACGAAATGGCTGGACTCTTGCAACTTCTTTTTCAGTTCGCTCCAATCGCCGGCGGCGATGGCCGACGATCCGGCGAATGCATCCAGGCAGTACAAAGCATCTCGCGCGTCGCGGCGCGCGGCATCGAGCAGCCCTTGTTGCACCTCGACGTTGGCCAGCGGCACCAGCAGCAGCGCGTTCTCCGGATAAATCCGCAACGACGCGCGTCCATCCCTGAGAGCACGCTGAAAATCTCCGAGGTCGATGGACGCCTTGCAGGTAATCTCGAAAATATCCGGCAGCAGCCACGATCGCGGATGTTTTGCGATGAACGCATCGGCCAGAGAAAGCCTGCGGCGAGCTTCCGGCGCACTGCGCACCTTTAAGAAATCCGACCGTTCCGCCGGGTCGTCCACTTGGTCGAGAACGGTGAAACCAGTCGATCCGGCTCGCACCACAGTGTCGATATCCTGCGCGACTGCCGCAGCGCCGAACAAAAGCATCGCCACTGCGCAGCGCCAGAGCATAAGTGACAGCCTATTTTCGCTCCGCCGGCTTCCGCGGAATCTTTGCGGACTCCGCCAGATGAACGTAACTTGCGGCTTGATCGGCATCACCCATGCGCGAATAGATCTCGGCCAGCAGAGCGTAAACTTGCAAGTCCAGGATCACCTGGCTGGGATCCGGCGTATCGAGCGCGTGCTGGGCATCCCGCGCGGCATCCTGGTAGCGGGCCATGCGGAGGTTCAGTTTACCGCGTTCGTATAGCACGGCTCTCACGCGCGGCGCGATCTCGACCGCCCGGTCTAGATGGCTCTTGCTTTCATTCAGCCGGTTCTGCTTCAGCAGAAACCTTCCGTAGTTGAAATCCAGAAAGGAATCGGACAGCGGCCCGCCGTTCACCGCGAGGCCGCGCTGAAAGGCGCTTTCGGCTCGGTCTGTCTCGCCAAGCTGTTCCAGGTTCAAGCCGAGATAGTCGTAGGCCCTCTGATCCGCGGGGCGCAGATGCGCCACGGATTCGAAATGCTTCACCGCGTTCTCGGGCTGTTTCAGGCGATCGAATACCGCGCCGAGTTGAAAATGAGCTTCGGCATTTGCCGGATCGAGTTGGACGGCTCGCTCCAACATCCGCACACCGTCGTCTGTTTGGCGCCGCATGACGAGAAGTTGGCCTTTCAGAGCGAGAGCGCCGGAGTGATCCGGGTTCAACGCGAGTGCGCGATCGGCCATTGCGTCGGCCTGAGAGAAGTAGGATGCTCGCAGCAGCGTTTCACCGAATCGAAACGGACCTTCGGCGTCGTTCGGCTGCGCCTGCATATAGCGTTCAAAAAGCTTGCCGCTCTGGTCGGAGTTTTTTTGCGCCGCCCGCAGCCGCGCCATTGCCAGCAAAACGCGAGGACATTCATTGCGCGCGCCTTCGATGGCCGGCATGATCCGCGCGGCCTCCGCATATTGAAACTTGTCGAGGGCGGCGGTTACCGCGTCGATTGACGACTTCAACTGAGTGCAGACCGGAGCCTGAGCCTGGCACATAGCGGCGACCGCGAATAAGCCACAAATCGCCTGAAAGTTCATGGCTCCTCCACGCTCAAGATCTGGTCGGCCGCGATGCCGCTGAGGCGCTGCACCTTTCCGCTCGGCCAGGAGATTTCTATTTCGCGAATGCGCGCATCTTTACCCGTTCCAAAATGCATGCGCTTGTCGGACGAACTGGCGTATCCGACAGATGTGGTCGCGTCGTTATATTGGATCGCGCCCGACTCGGAAGTGAGTTTGACGGCGGCGCCAATTCCGTCGCGATTGCTCGATTTGCCGCGCAGTTGAAGCAGAATCCAATGATTGCCGCCGGCGGAAGTGTTGTAGAAAATTTCGGGTTTCCCGGCTATGATCGAGACCACCGCATCCACTCGCCCGTCGTTATCCAGATCGCCAAACGCGCACCCGCGGTGAGCGGCGGCATTGGCGAAATCGGCTCCGGCTTGGGCGCTTACGTCGCGAAATTTTCCGTTCCCTAAATTGCGAAACACGGAATTGCTCTGCTTATAAGCGTGCTGCCCGTACAAGGGCGCGTTTTCGCTGACGTGCGAATTAGCCGTGAATATATCTTTATTGCCGTCATTGTCGAAATCGTAAATCCCGACGCCCCAGCCGCTCTTCCGAAGACTCGCATAGCCGACGCCGCTCTGGTAAGTCGATTCGCTAAAGGACTCGTGCCCCAGATTTACAAACAGCGGGAAGGTTTCGCCGTCGAGAGCGGTCTCGACCAAGTCCGGACGCCCGTCGTTGTTCAAATCGCGGAAGTCGGCGCCCATTCCCGAGACCGGAACACCATCCTCGGTGAATGCTACACCCGCGGGCACTCCCATCTCTTCGAAAGTCTTTCCGCCAATATTCTTGAAAAGGAAATTCCGCTCATTGTCGTTGGCGACGAAGATGTCGGGGAAGCCGTCGCCGTTGAAGTCGGCAATCGCGACACCCATTCCCTTGCCGATGTGACTCGAGATGCCGGTCGATTCGGAGACATCGGTGAAAGTTCCATCGCCGTTGTTGCGATACAGCAGGTTCGGCAGACCTTGATAGAACGCCGGCGCGCATGACAGCCGTTTCCCTTCGTCGCCGCATAGCGAATTCTTCTCGGGAGACCAATCCACATAGCTGGTGACAAAAAGATCCAGCTTGCCGTCGCGGTCGTAATCGATCCACGCCGCGCTCACCGACCAGGGCTTCTTGCCCGACACGATGCCCGTCAGTTTCGCCCGTTCCGTGATATCGCTAAAGGTACCGTCTCCGTTGTTATGGAAGAGGCTGTTCCGGTTTACGCCGGCGACGAAGAGATCGACGAACCCGTCGTTATCGTAATCGCCCGCGGCGACGCCCATCGAATAGCCGCCTCCGGCCAGTTTGGCGTGCTCCGTGACATCCGCGAACGTGCCGTCGTGGTTGTTGCGATAAAGCCGGTTGGAGAACCCCGGCCCATCTTTGCTCATTCCGGGTAGCCGGGCACCGTTTGTGAAGAAGATGTCTAAATAGCCGTCGTTGTCGAAATCGAAGAGCGCGACGCCACCGAGCGTAGTGTCGACGATCGGCTTGTCGGGACTGGCGCCGTTGTTCAAAACGAACGAGATACCTGTCTTTGAGACACGGTTTTCGAAGCGAATGGGCGATGAGCCCGTCTCCAGTGGACGCCAGGCAAGGATCAGTAGAACGAGCAGCCCAACAAGCCAGATTCGAATCACGGTTGAAGCCAACGGAAAGCATACCACCACGGTCAAAGCGAGAGCCTCTTGTGTGCGCTTACAGTTATCGATAAAGGAAAGGTTTGACACTAGTAGAAATACGTGATAAAGTTCCCAACCAGTCGCTCGCAACTTCAAGGTTCTCGAAAGGAAGAAAAATGTTTGCTCCACGAACGCTAGCAAAACGACCCAGATTTCACATTTACTTTGCCCTGCTGGGCCTTCTATTGATGGCTCTCTCCACCAGCCTTTACGGCCAGCTTTCTTCGGCGTCCGTCACGGGCATCGTGCGCGATTCCGGCGGCGGCGTGCTGCCAAATGCCAAAGTGGTTTTGCGCAACGTCGACACGACTGTGGAACGAACGGCGGAAACTAACGCCTCCGGCAACTACACGTTTCTGAACATCCCGCCGGGCCGATACACGTTGGAGAGTTCCGCCGCAGGCTTCCGTACCACGCGCGTCGCCGAATTCACGCTTGCGGTGAACCAGTCCTCAACCATCGACACCGCTCTCGAAGTCGGCGCGCTGGAACAGACCGTGGCCGTTGAAGCACAGGCCGCGGCCATCGAAAGCCAAACTTCGGAATTGGGCACGGTCGTCGCGGAAAAACAGGTCGTCGATCTTCCTCTCAACGGCAGAAATTTCACGCAGTTGTTGTCTCTCACCCCGGGCGTCGCACCGGTCAGCGTCTCTCAAAACGCCGGCGGCGGCTTCGGCGTGCCGGTGACGCAGGGCAGCCAATTCGTTTTCCCCGCGATCAACGGCCAGACGAACCGCAGCAACTTCTTCCTTACCGATGGATTGAACAATCAAGGTTCGACGATCAGCACCTACGCTGTGCCGCCCATTATCGATGCCATCCAGGAGTTCAAGGTCAACTCCCATAACGACGAGGCTGAATTTGGCGCTGTGCTTGGCGGCATCATCAACGTCGTCACGAAGACGGGAACCAACTCACTACACGGCACTCTCTGGGAATACATTCGAAATGACGCCTTTGACGCGCGCGATACTTTCCAGCAGAAAGTGACCTCATTCAAGCAGAATCAATTCGGAGCCTCCGTCGGCGGTCCGGTTTGGATTCCGAAGGTCTATAACGGAAAAAATAAAACCTTCTTCTATGGTGCTTTTCAGCAGTTTCTATACCGGCGGGCATCGAACGGATTCTTCCGCGTGCCGACGGAAGCTAATTACGCAGGCGATCTGAGCGACATCCCAACCCAGATCTACAATCCCTTCACCACACGGGAAGATCCCGCCCACCCGGGCAGCTTTATCCGCGACCCGTTTCCGCGTAATCAAATTCCTCAAAATCTCATTAACCCACAACTGCTCGCATTCGCACGTGCCACGCTGCCCAAAGCCGGGCCGAAGCTGAACGGCGACAACAATGCCATCGATCCGACACCTCTCCACCAGAACCAGACCGAGTGGACCGCGCGCGTTGACCAGACTATCGGGCAGAAGGACTTCCTGTGGTTCCGCTACAGCACGCTTACCAATGACACCACGTCATCTGGAGGACGGCCTACTTTACAAAGCTCGAAAGCCAACCCGTCCTCCAACTACGGGGGCAGTTACGTGCACACTTTCAGCCCGACGTTGATCGTGCAAGGCCAATACGCGCGTACCACGCTGCAGGATAACAGCTACACCAGTTTCATCGGCGTCCCCTCCGGGTTCAAGGATTCACTCGGCTTCGCCAGCACTTTCGCAGGGCAGTTCGCCGACGGGACGAGCCTTGTCCCGAGTATTGGTGTGGACAGCTTCTTCAGCGGTGGCGAGGGCGGCGCTAAGAACCCCAAGGTGTCCGACATCCATCAATTCCGTGGAACGGTTACGAAAATCCTCGGAACGCACACATTCAAGGTCGGCGGCGAATACAGCACCAACGGTTTTGACGCCGTCAACAAAAGCGCGAACGTCTCTTACTCCGCGCAACAGACCGGCAATCCCTCGAATTCGAGCGAACCAGGCAGCTCGCTGGCTTCTTTCCTGTTGAACGTGCCGGATAACGCCGGACGCCGCAACGTCCACGAAACTACGCGCCCGGGTGGTGTAATGAGCTGGTTCCTACAGGATTCGTGGAAGGCTACGCAGCGGCTGACAGTGAATGTCGGCATTCGTTACGACCGCACATTTCTGCCGCCATACGGCCTCGCGAATACCGTCGGCAAGCAAGGTGGAGTTGAAACCGGCGCCATCAATTTCAACGATGGCACTTACCTGGTGCAAAAGCTGCCCCCCTCATGTAATGAACGAGGATTTGCCCCCTGTATTCCCGGAGATGGAACTCTTCCGGCTCACGTTGTTGTGGAACCTCGCGGACAGATTTTCCATGACACCACCACCAACTGGGGACCGCGACTCGGCTTGGCCTACCGGCTTGGCGATCGCACAGCGATCCGCTCTTCGTTCGGCATCTTTTACGATAACTGGGCCGCGGTTTCTCAAACCGCCCAGAACTACGAAGGCGCTTGGCCGGATATCGGGCAGCTTCTCTCGAACAACCTGAATAAGCCCACCTCGGCGCAGCCAACGCCGAACACATCCGGTTTCGATCCGTTCCGCACCGGCGGCGCGGGCTTCTTCCCGGCTCCCACGCCGTTCAATCAAGTCCAGTGGTTTATGGACCCCTATGCCAAGAATCCTTATTCCATTCAGTGGAACTTTGGACTCCAGCATCAGTTCAGCGAAGCCACGGTGGTTTCAGCGAACTATGTCGGCTCGGGTTCTCGGCGTCTCGATGTGGGCGGCTATTACAACACCGCGCTCACTCCGGGGCCTGGAGATCCACAAGCGCGCGCGCTTTACCCCTACATCGCTCCTACGTTCTATGACCGCAGTATCGGCAAAGGAAGCTATCAGGCGTTCCAGTTCCAATTGGATAAACGCTTCTCGAAGGGCTTCGCTTATCAGGTTGCCTACACTTACTCAAAGGCCATCGACATCGGGTCTTCCGGATGGTACGGTGTCGAAGGTCAGTCGGTTACCGATCCTTATCACATCAATCGCGACCGAGGCCCGGCCGGCTATGACTTAACTCACGTGCTTTCTGTTAACGGGCTGTACGAGATCCCGATCGGAAAAGGCAAGTCCTTTACCACGCATAACGGCTTCGTCGATTACGTGCTAGGTAACTGGCAGATCAACAGCATTCTATCGGCGCGTTCGGGTCTTCCGTACAACGTGTATGTGAGCGGCGATATCGCCAACACTGGCAACGTCGGCTGGACCCAGTACGAGCGGGCCAATCTGGTCGGCAACGTGAATGATTTTACTCTCACGCGTGAGAACGGCCTCAACCGGGCTGCATTCGCGATTCCTGCCCAATACACTTTTGGCAACTTGGGACGCGATCGGCTGCGCACTACGCCGGTCTGGAACGTGGATCTGTCGGTATTCAGGCAATTCCCCTTCTTCGAATCCAGGCGTCTTGAAATTCGGGCGGAAGCGTTCAACGTGTTAAATACCGCGATTCTGGGTCAGCCAAACAACGATATGGCGGACACGGCCAATTTCGGTAAAATTCTCGGCACCGCGAACAATCCGCGCCAACTTCAATTCGGAGCGAAGATAATTTTCTAATTTCGCCTCTGTTCCTTCAAGTTGTTTTGAACCTGGCCTGCCTCCCGGAATCTCAGGGAGGCAGGCTTTCTTTCGTTTAGGGAGATAAAATTCGAAGATGAAGTGCGCGATTGCTCTCGGATTGTTGAGCACCACGTTGTTTGCGCAACGTCCGACAGGCTGCACGGGCCCGGTTCAATTGGAGAAAACCGTTGCGCTGCAGCACTCGGCTGCGGCATATGGAGCTTTAGGCGCGTACTTCGCCGGCAGTAACCTGCTTCCGTGCGCCGTGTGGGCGTTTGCCGAAGGGGTGCGTATAGATCCGCGGTCGGCGGACGGTCACTACAATTTGGGGGTCGCGCTGTTCCAGAAAGATGAGCCGGCGCGTGCGGCTGAAGAACTGCGCAAATCTGTCGAGCTAAATCCTTCGAATGCGCGAGCGCGCCATGCTCTGGGGTCCGCGCTGCTGGAGTCTGGAAATCTCAGCGGAGCCGAGGAGCAGCTTTCCGAGGCGCACCGGCTCGAACCGAAATCCGGCGCAATTTTGCATGCTCTGGGACAGACACTCATTGCGGAAAAGCGGTATTCCGCGGCAGCGTCGATGCTCACGCAGGCGATTGCGCTGGAACCGAGTGTGCGGGATCACGGGATTCTGCTTGCCGTCGCCTACGCGAGCAGTGGCATGAATGAGAAGGCGGCCGAGGTGCTGCTGAAGGTGATCGCGGCCGAACCGAAGAATGTGCAAGCGCATTTCAATCTCGGCACCATTTACACACAGGACAAGCGCTACCGCGAGGCGGCTGACGAATACCGGACCACCGTGAGTCTCGACGGAACCAATGATGAGGCGCGTCTAGCCGGGGCGAAGGCGCTCTTCATCCTGGGTCAGTACGGCGACGCGCTCCCGCTGGTCACGGAATTCCGCCGGCGCCATCCAGACGATTTCGAAGGCTTATATATCGCTGGCGTGGTGGCGCGGGGGCTGGGGAACCACGAAGAGGCCGAAGTTGATTTGCAGCGCGCGATCGTCTTAAATCCGGAGCACTACGATGTGCAGTACAACCTCGGCTTCGTCAAGGCGCGACTCGGGAAGTATGAGCAGGCCCGCGTTCATCTGGAAAAAGCCAAGCAGTTGAAGCCGGATTCCACTGAAGTGGGCTATCAGTTGGCGCTGGTGCTGCGAAATCTCAATCAGCCGGACCTCGCCAAGAAGGAGTTGAAAGAATTCGAAGTTCGCAAAGCGCAGAGCCGCGATGAAGGCGTGGCATCGACCGCCGCGAACAATGCCAACGAGCTTCTGCGAAAGGGCGATGCCGCGGGCGCGGCGAAGATTTATCGCGAGTCACTCAAGGTGGATTCGACCAACGCCAAGACTTATTACAACTTGGCCGTTGCTTTGGCGGCGACCGGCGACAAGGCAGGCGAGATGGATGCGCTACAGAATGCGATCCGGCTGGATGCCAAATTTGCCGCCGCTTACAACCTGCTCGGATTGATCGATCTCGATTCCGGCAATCTTGCCGAAGCTGAAAAACGGTTTCGAACGGCGATTACGCTGGACCCTCAGTTCGCCGAAGCACAGAGCAATCTGGGGGTGATTTACGGGCGTGCGGGAAACGCCAAGGAGGCCGAAAAGCTATTCCGGCTGGCCGAAGAGAACAGTCCCAATTACGTTCAGGCGTATATCAATCTGGGACTGATTTTGGCCGAGCTGGGGCGGCTTTCGGAAGCCGAGCCAGAACTGGCGCGTGCCGTCAAGCTGGATTCGAAAAACATTCGCGCGCTCACGGCGTTGGGGATGGTGCAAGCTCGCCTGAAGCGTGCGGAAAGCATCGACTCGTTTCGCGCGGTGGCCGCACTTGATCCGCGCTCGCCTGAAGCCCACCTAAACCTGGGTATTGCGCTGGCCGATCTTTCGAAGCTCGACGACGCGCTTGCAGCTTTCACCGATGCCGCGCGCCTGGCGCCGAACTCGGCTGCCACGCACTACAACAAAGGTCGCGTTTTGCGGGATATGCGCCGCTATGAAGAAGCCGAGCCGGAACTGGAAGCGGCTGTTCGGCTCGATCCGAATCTGGCGCACGCGTTGTATCTGTTGGCCGCCACCGAAAGGCAATTGGAGAAGACGGAGAGGTCCGTCGAGTTATTGCGCAGGGTTGTAAAGCTTGAGCCAGGCAATGCCGACGCTTACCTTCTGCTCGGCCAGACGTGGCAGGCAATGCAAAAGCTTCCGGAGTCAGAGGCTGCTTTCCAAAAGGCGTTGGAACTGAATCCGAATTCTTCGGAAGCGGTATACGGCCTTGTGCGCGAGTTGGCGAAAACGAACCCGGCGAAAGGTCATGAGTATCAGGCGCGTTTCGACGCTCTGCAGGGTCAAAAGCGTGTAGTCGAACAGGTGAACACGATCGGGAACAACGCGCTCGCGGCGGCACAGGCTGGCCGCTGGACGGAAGCGGTGGCGCAGTTGCAAGAGGCACTGGTCTTGTGCGCCGACTGTGCGGTTCGCCCGGACCTGGAAAAGAATCTCGGGCTGATCTTCTGCCAATCGGGCGACCTCGTTAACGGTGACAAGCACTTGAGAATTGCGCAGCAGCAGAAGCCGGGCGACCCCGATATCGAGCGCGCTTTGCAGATCATCGCCAAACAGAGACCTGGCGCGGTGCCTGTGAATCGGTAGGTAACTAGGCGGCAGTCAATCGCGACGCCAGATTGTTCCGGCCGCCCACATCGGTCAGCCGGAAATCACGGCCCTGATAGAAATACGAAAGCTTGGTGTAATCGAGCCCCAGCAGCGACAGCATGGTTGAATGCAGATCGTGAACGTGCACCTTATCTTCAGCAGCGCGCAGGCCGATCTCATCGGTTGAGCCGATGACCTTGCCGCCCTTGATGCCTCCACCCGCCATCCACACGCTGAAGCCGTACGGATTGTGATCGCGCCCCTTGCTGGTGGGGTTGTCGCCTTCGCCGCCATTCGTGAATGGAGTCCGCCCGAAGTCGCCGCCCCAAATAATCAGCGTCTCTTCCAGCAACCCGCGCGACTTCAGGTCGGCCAGCAGCCCGGCGATGGGCTTATCGACGCGGCGCGCCATCACGGTGTGGTTCTCCTCGCACTGCCCATGTCCATCCCACCCAACCGAGCCGCCCTTGTTGCCGCCGGAATAAAGCTGAACGAAGCGGACGCCACGCTCGACCAGGCGCCGCGCCATCAGGCACTGCGTGCCGAAGTCGTGAGTCTCGGTGTCGCCGATGCCGTAGAGAGTGCGCGTGGCATCCGTTTCTTTTGAAAGGTCGGCCAGTTCCGGCACCGAAGTCTGCATTTTGAATGCGAGTTCGTAAGACGACATACGCGCCGAGAGGTCGGAATCATCCTGCCGCGTTTCGGAATACTGATGGTTGTAAGTGTTCAGTAGCTCCAGCATCCGGCGCTGCTCATTCGATTCGATGCCTTCCGGACGCGTGACATTCAGGATTGGCGAACCATCGGTGCGGAGCACGGTGCCCTGATACATGGCCGGCAGGAAGCCAGAGCCATAAGCGGGCGATCCGGCCTTGATGCCGCCATCGAGCATCACGACGAACGCAGGCAAATTCTCGCTCTCGCTGCCCAGGCCGTAAACGACCCAGGAACCGGCGCTCGGACGTCCCACGCGCCCCCATCCGGTGTTCATCCACGTCTGACCGATCACGTGCGTGAAACCGTCGTGATAGCAGGAGCGAATCACCGCCATATCGTCGGCGAACTTCGCGGTGTTTTCGAATAACTCGGAAATTTCAATACCAGACTGGCCGCGCTTCTTGAAGGCGAACTTCGAGCCCATCAGCGGCACTTTTTCCATCTTGGTGAACTGGAAATCGACTTTGCCGAAACTCTGCGGGACCGGCTGGCCGTCGAGCTTTCGCAACACCGGTTTCGGATCGAACGTATCCACCTGGCTCGGTCCGCCGTGCATAAAGAGAAAGATGACGTGCTTGGCCTTGGCGGGGAAGTCGGGCTGCTTCGCGGCGAACCCGTGTTGCATGGGAGACGACACACTGGCCGCGAAAGCGTTGCGCTCCAGCAGATAGCTTGCACCGAGCATGCCGAAGCCGAGGCCCGCCTTTTGCAGAAACTCACGGCGTGACGAGGCGCGAATGGTGCGCTCGCATAAATGGTCAAACCCGGTCATCTTCATTCGGCAACTCCTACTCGATATACAAAAATTCGTTGGTATTCAGCAGCACCAGGCAGAGCTCGGCCAGCGAGCCCTTCTCCAGGAAGCGGGCGGCGCTCTGCTTTTCCGAATCGGACGGATTGCGGCTCAATGCCAACATCCACGCGCTCTGCACTTCAACGGGCGCGTCACCGGGATGAGCTGCGGAAACGCGTTCGGCTAGCAGCTTCGCTTTATCGACCATGAACGAGCTGTTCATCAGTGCCAGCGCCTGGGGTGCAACGGTTGTGACGTCGCGCCGCGGGCAGCTTTGCGAAGATTCAGGCGCATCGAAGATCGTGAACATCGGAAACGGGAACGAGCGCTTCACATACAGATAGACACTGCGCCGGTTGTGTTCGGCGGTGTCGAGCGACACGGGCCACTGGCTCGGCGCCCACATTCCGTTCTCTTCTTCTTTGGTCAGCGGCGGAATTACGGGGCGGCCGCCCATCTTCGCGTTCAGCACGCCGGAAACCGAGAGCACGGTGTCGCGCAGCTCTTCGGCGTCCATGCGCTGGCGATTGAAGCGCCACGAATACTTGTTGGCCGCGTCAATTTTCAGATTGTCCGCATCGGCCTCGCCCGACATCCGGTAGGTGCTCGAAAGCAGCATGATGCGCTGCAGCTTCTTGATGCTCCAGCCTTGGTTTACGAATTCCGACGCGAGCCAGTCGAGCAGTTCCGGGTTCGACGGGGCATCGCCCTGACGGCCGAAATCGCTCGGTGTTCCGACAATCCCCTGGCCGAAGTTCCACGCCCAAAGCCGGTTCACCATCACGCGGGCAGTTAGCGGATGTCCTGCGTCGGTGAGCCACAGCGCCAATGCGCGGCGGCGCTCCGGAACGAAGCCGGACCCGGATTTGTCGTCGATATCTTCCGATCCGCCAAGCACCTTTGGGTACCCAGGGCCCACCTTATCGCCGTTGCCATGGAAATCGCCGCGCGATGTCATGTGAATTTCCGGCACCACGTCGGCGTGTCCCAGGACCGTCGCCGTCGGATAGTTGTAGCTAGCTTTGAAGGCAGCTTGGCCGAGCAATTGAATCAGCCGGTCGCGTTCTTTCTGCTCCTCGGGCGTGTAAGCCAGCGTGAAATCTTTGCCGGCGGCATTCTCCAGAAGCCCGGCTTGGGTTAGCGCCTTGAACACCTGCGCGGAGAGCTCTGCCTGTTTCGGCGTTCGCTCTTTGGCTGGAAGTTTGTAGGCTGTCGCGACGTCGCCTGAAAACTTGGACAAAACGTCAGCGGTTCCGCGATCGCGGGCTTGCTGGTCGATCTTCTGGATGGCTTCTTTCACGTCTTCGACATGCAGCAGGTTCGGATAACCCGACTTGAACCCGAACACATTCATTTTGCTTACTACGGGAATCTCGCGTTCTTCGCTGCCGGCGAAAATGGCCATCATGCGGTGATAATCGCGCTGTGAGATGGGGTCGAACTTGTGGTCATGACAGCGGGCGCAGCCAACCGTCAAGCCGAGAAACGCCTGACCCGTGGTATCCACGGCGTCGGTGAGCCATTCGTAGCGAAGCTGTTCACCATTCAGCGCAGCCTCGTGATAAGTCGGCCCGATGGTGTAAAGCGCGGTGCCGATGCGCGCGTCGAGGTGCTTCAACTTTTGGGGTTGAATATCGTAGCCGCCGGTTAACTCTATGTCGTCGGGCCACAATTCATCGCCCGCGATCTGCTCCTGAATGAACTGGTTGTACGGCTTGTCTTCGTTGAACGACTTGATGACATAGTCGCGATAGCGCCAGGCATTGGCGTAGTACATGTCGGTTTCGAAGCCGCCGGTGTCGGCGTAGCGAACCACGTCCAGCCAGTGGCGGCCCCATCGCTCGCCGTAACGCGGTGAAGCCAGCAGCCGGTCTACCAGCTTTTCGTAGGCGTCGGGCGCGGGGTCGTTCACGAAGGTCGCGACTTCATCCGGTGTAGGCGGAAGTCCGTGCAGATTGAAGTAGAGGCGACGCACGAGCGTCCGTTTGTCTGCCGCGGCAACGTGTTTGAGACCTTTCTGATTCAAGTTGTGGAGCACGAAGGCATCGATCGGATTGCGCACCCAATCTGATGGTTCAACGGCGGGCACGGCTGGCCTTACAACTTTCTTGAATGCCCACCAGGAAGGCTCGGAAGCCTTAGTGTCATCCCAAGGCGCGCCTTCATTGATCCACTGACGGATGCTTTTTACTTCGTCGTCGGAGAGCGGTTTACCCGGCGGCATCTGCAGTCTGCCGAGCCGCGCGACAGCTTGATAAATCAGGCTCTGGTCGGCGTTGCCCGAGATAATCGCGGGACCATGCGCTCCGCCTTTCTGAATCGTATCGAGTCGCCGTAGATCCAATCCGGAAGTTTTTGCGTCGCCATGGCAGTTGAGGCAGCGCTTCTCGAAGATGCCACGAGTGGCTTCGCCCGCCGTGGAGGCGGCCAAAGTGCAGCAAAAGCAAAGTGCCAGCAACCAGAGACAAGCTGGTATACGACGCATCCGCGATACTCCTGGGAACGTTAACGTTAAAGCATACCGATTATATAGCATCTCGGGCGTCTCAGCCGCCCGCTTTGCGCAGCAAATCGCGCACGAAAGCATCCTCGGGGACGAGCTCGAGATAGCGTTGCATGGACGCTTTGGCCAAGTCATATTGCTTCGAATTCACGTACTGGAGGATGAGCATCTTATGAAGACGAGGGGCGAAGGGGGATAGTTCGATGCCGCGCTTCGCTATAGCGATGGCGTCCTCGAACTTACCGGCGGAGGAAAGAGCAGTCGCCAGATCTTCGAATGCCGCTGGGCCGGTAAAGCCGAGTTTCAGCGCGTTCGAGAGGTGCTCGATCGCGATCTGGTTCGACTCGGGGCCGGCATCTCGCAGCGCTTTGCGACCCAACGCGGCTTGAACCAGAGGATCGTTCGGCGACTGAGCCGCTACTGTGTCGAGCAGTTGAAAGTAGCGGGCCTGGTACTGTGGCGCGCGGTCCGAGAGCTCGCCGTAGGCCTTCCACAGAACCATCGGCGGCAGCGGCTTCGGGTTCGATCTGTCCAGAAAGATCAGGTCACGCAGATCGGGAGTGGTCTGTTGAAAAGCAGCGGCGGGCAGCGGCTCGTCGGGACGCGCGACAATACGATGGTTCGTCAGCGCAGAATGCGAGATGAATCCGATGTCGCGCTTCGGCATATGGCAGCCAATGCAGCCATCAACTTGGAGCGCACGCTCTGCAATCGGCAGCTTGCAACTGTGGATGGTGTGGCAGGCCAGGCACCTCTTTTCGTAGTAAGCCGGAGCATCCCTCTTCGCCGGAATTGCGTGCGGATCGTGGCAACTCAGGCAACTCAGTTTCCCCGCGCTTCCGGTGAAACACTTGCTGAGTTGCATGGAAAAATGGTGCTCAAGCAGGTCGGCGGGCGCGGCGCTGGCAGGGTCTAGCGGAATTTTGAAAATCGCGACGACGTCACTTAATGGAGTCCCCGGCCGCACGTCGGCGTAAGTTTTGCCCGGCAAATATACGCGCGTATCGCCCGCCTGATGACAGTTCATGCAGACGTCGTCGGCACGACGGGCCGGAAGCTTCGCGGGATTCACGATATTGGAGCGCGATGGCTGCCGAGCATGCAGAGAGCCCGGCCCATGGCAATTCTCACAACCGATCGACATCTCCGAAAAGGGCTGATCCGCGTAGAGGCCATCGCGCTCCGGAACCGCTTGCGGACGGCCGCTGTGGCACACCACGCATTCGGCTGGCATCGGACGGCTGAATCCGGCGTTCGTGGCTTCATAGCCGGGCGACAGTTGCCAGGAGCGCGTGCGTTGGTAGTAGGAAAGCGGCGCTTCGAAAAGGTACGCGCCACGGCGCACCGCGTAAGTGATCCCGTTGGCGCCGGAGCCCAGCGCGTATTCGAGCTTGAAGGAATTCTGGAAAACTTCAGCCCCCGCAGCATCGATCTGCGACTCGGTTTGATAGAGATCAACGCCACGCCGAGCTACGTCGAAGCGGTAATCGCCGCTCCGCACATTAACTCCCGCGGCCGGCACAAGATCGCGTGTTTGCTCCGCCGGAACGAGTGAACGGCCCATCGCCGTCTTAACGTAGCTCGCGTAAACCGAGGCGTGACAACCGGCGCAGAATTTCGACCCGACGTAGCGCGCGCCGCTTTCGGACGCAGGCAAGATCGCGCTCGCGATGAGCCAGATCGCGCCAATGTGATATATTCGCATCTAAGCCTACGTTATCG
>JBBROU010000025.1:0-45249 GCA_038229055.1 Bryobacterales bacterium
TAAGACGCTTGACTTAGGAGTGCGGTGGCGCGGGTGAGGGCCAGTAATCGGGTCGGCGGGAAAGGAGGTGTTTGGCAATGATATTCGAAAAGCTGTCATACTTCACCAGGAAACTTGCCGATGAAACTCCTGTGTCTGTCAGTTCTGTTTCTTGTGACCACCGCGCCGGGACGAAGTCAGTCGAAGTACCTATTTCAAAATCCGGAGCTGTCGATTGAAGATCGTGTCACGAATATTCTTGCGTTGATGACGATCAATGAGAAGGTGGCCTGCTTCGACACGAAAACGTCGGTGCCGCGCTTTTGTATACCCTATGCCGGTCTTTCGGAAGGGCTGCACGGATTGGTGCAGGGCGGCGGTTTTGGAGGCCCGGTGATTCCGACGACGACATTCCCCGAAGTGATCGGGCATGAGGTCTAATTGGGATCCGGCGCTGATTCGGCGGGTGGCAGAAGTTCAGGGGGAAGACGCGTTCTTTGACGGAACGATGTCGATTGCTTTCGTACAAGGGTTGCAGGGCACCGATCCGAAGTATTGGAAGACCGCATCGCTGCAGAAGCATTTCCTCGCCAACAGTAATGAGACGACAAGCGGCGGATCGAGTTCGGACTTCTACCCACGGCTTTTTCGTGAATACTATTCGCTGCCGTTTCGCATGGCATTCGAGCAAGGCGGCGCGCGGTCATTCATGGCTTCCTACAACGCCTGGAATCATGTACCGATGACGGTCAGCCCCGTTCTGAGCAGCATAGCGGCGAAGCAGTGGGGGCGGATGGGATTATCTCTTCCGACGCGACGGACGGAATCCGATTTGGATGCGGCACCTCGGGGCAAGTTGCGAACCGTCATCCGATTCGGACTGCCGGACCCTTCGGCCAGGGTTCCATACTCCCAGATCGGCTTGGCAGGCGAGCCGGAGCCATGACAACAGAGAAACATAAAACCATTGCACTCGACGTGGCACGCGCGCAAACGATGTGCTGATCGATATGTATGAAGGTCAATATCCGTACGCGGTGAGCGTGCTGGAGGGAATCAAGAAGAAGACGGGCGCGTCAGCGACGATACTCTATGCGGCCACCAACGAGAACGATGCAGCGGTAAACGCGGCGAAAGACGCCGACGTCGCGGTGGTGGTGGTGGGCAATCATCCGATCTGCGGCTCTTCGCAGGAGCAAAGCACCGCTATTGCGGATGTGCTGTTCGGTGACCTCACTCCAGAGGGGAAATTGAACCGGACCTGGCCGAAATCGTTATCACACACAGGTGCCGCCGATGAGTGACTATGACGTTCGCAACGAACTCGCTTACATCTATTTCAAAGGCGACCCTCTGTTCCCATTCAGCTACGGGCTGAGTTACACAACCTTTCAATAGACCAACCTGAGGGTCAGTTCGCGAAGGGTCCGGGCCAGCGGCACTGCCACGATTCCCGTGGACGTCAAGAACACAGGGCCGAGGCGCGATTTCAGAGAATCACGCTCGCGCCGGGGGAAAGTCGCACGGTTGGTTTTTCATTGAAGCCGGAATCTTCTCGCGTGGTGGAACGAAAGTCGCGGCAAGTTCGAGGTGGAAGCGGAGCCGCTGGAGTTGCTTGTCGGCAGTTCTTCTATGGATATCCGGGCGAAGGCGGCGCTGAGCGTTGTTCCGTAGTGTTCGATAACCGCTACAACTCGCGGGCGGCGCGGAAGCCGGTCATGCGGTGGGATTGGAATGACGGCCAGGCTTGCGAGCGCGCGTAGGAGCGCAGGTCGAAGCCGTCCATAAAGAAGGTTCCGCCGCGGGCTACACGGTATGCGCCCGTCGCGGGGCCTTTCGGATTCTTTTTGGGCGAGAATGAGTAGTAATCGCGGGCGTACCAGTCCTGGCACCACTCCATGACGTTGCCGGCCATGTCGAACGCGCCGTAGGGCGATGCTCCACTGTGCGTCTGCAAGTCGCCGCGCTTACTTCCGTCGTAGAACCCCACGATCTGGGAAGTATCGAACTTACTCATGGGCTCGGCATAGTTGGCGTAAGAGTGGTCGATCTGGTTGCCCCACGGGAACCGCCGGCCGTCTTTGCCGCGCGCGGCCTTCTCCCATTCGGCTTCCGTGGGCAGCCGGTATTTCTTGCCGGTCTTGGCGCTGAGCCAGTTGCAGTAGGCCGTCGCGGAATCCCAGTTGACACCTTGCACGGGATAGTTGTCACTGTCGGGCGTGCCGCCGCCGTGGTTTTTCGCGTCGGTCCAATACGGGACCTGATCCTTCGGAACGATGCGGCCGCCGGGCCAGAACTTGGCGTCGTTATAGCCGGGATCGTCGCGGAATTTTCGCCATTCGCCATTGGTCATTTCGTACTTCGCGATATAGAAGGCGTCGAGGTCGACGGTGTGGGCGGGACGCTCGCGCGATTCGCCGTCGCCGAAGTTATCGCCCATAAGAAACGGTCCGTCGGGAACGAGCAGGAAGTCACCGTAGCCGTCATTGACTACGGGGGCAATGGAACCTGGGGCAGACAACAGCAATGAAGCCGCAATCACGATCAACAACACTGCGCGCACTAGGGCCGGCCTCCGGGGAGGAATCCGTCTTGCTTGAGGAAGTGTTCGAGCCGGCCCATCCAATCGGAAAACGCGCCGCTGCCGAAACCGCTGCCGAGGCCGTGGCGGCCTTTCTGATAAAGATGCAACTCAACGGTTGCGCCTGCCTTATTCAAGTCCATGAAGAGTTGCGCCGAGCCCGCGGCTGCGCCGGTGTCGCCTGAATTCGCTAACAAGAATGTCGGCGGATAATCTTTGAGCGACTCGCCGGGAGTGGCGCGACCGGGGCCGTAGACCAGTGCCAGATAGTCGGCTCGCGAACTGATGCGATCCACCGGGTCGGCGGCATTCGGGTCGCCGGGGCCGCCCTTGGCGCCGACCAACCTCGTTAAATAGCCGCCGGCAGAGAATCCGATGAAGCCGACCTTGTGGGGATCGAGTTTCCATTCGGCGGCGCGGGATCGCACGAGCCCGATGGCGCGCTTGCCGTCGAGCGCGCGGGCGTCGTCCCCGTAAGTGGGAGAAAGCCGGTAGGTCAATACGAAGGCGGTGACGCCCCAATCGTTGTAGCGTTCGGCGATGGACGTGCCTTCTTCGCCATACATCAGCATGATGTTGGAACCGCCGGGTGCAATGATGACGGAGCTGCCATTGGCGGTGCCCTCCGCAGGCAGAAAGACGGTCAGAAAGGGATTGTCGAGAGGGCCGTTGCCTTTCGACAGCGGAACCTTCGCTTCACCCCAGAGCGGGATGTTGTAGTTAGGGAGCGATTCCTTGCCGTGAACGGCGGCGGCGAGTGAACCGGCCACGGTCAAGGCGAAGACACCAGCCGCGACGAAGGCAACTGTTCTCACATGCGCTCCGGTTTGATCAAGGAGAATGCGGCGCCTTGCGGATCGACCATCATCGAAAACTGGCCGACGCCGGGCTGCGTGTGATTTTCGAGTCGAGCAGTTGCGCCCAGATTTTTTGCCTTGGCGGTCATCGCCTCGCAATCGGCGACCAGGAAGTAGATTCCCCAATGGGACGGAATCGGGCCCCAATTTTCGTCCATGGGAAGTATTCCGCCGCGGGGAGTGCCGGCGACACTGAACTCGATATAGGTCGACATGACGGCTGCGCCCTTGGTGTTCCAGCCCATCAGGGCGCTATAGAATTCCGCCGCTTGGGGCGCGTCGTGAGTCGCCAATTCGGACCAGCAGACGGTATGGTCCACGCCCGAGATCGTCGTTCCGATATGTTGCTTGGCCTGCCAGAGTCGAAACACGGCGCCGCCGGGGTCGGTGCGGACCGACATGCGGCCGTAATCCATAACGTCGAAGGGCTCGGCGATGACGGAGCCGCCAAGCTGCTTGACCTTGGCCGTCCAGTCGTCGATGGCGGGGAAGTATACGCCCCAATGCGGCGGCACGCCTTGCGCCTTCATCTGGGCATCGATGGAATACGCCGCGCCCGCAGCCTGGCCATCGAGGTTGAACATCGTGTAAACCTGGTCTGGGCCCATCGGAGAGTCTTGAGCCGACCATCCGAACAGTCCGGTATAGAACTGTTTCGCTCCGGTCTGATCGCTCGTCGCGAGCTCGAACCAACTAGGCTCGCCCGCTTCGTGGTTGGTCAAAATTGCCATAGGAATACCTGCCGGATCAATTTATCACAGCCTGTTTCCTCGACGGCCACGGAGTTTCTTTGGACCCTATTTGCGCAGTTATAAGCGGCTGGAACAGTCGTCTTGAAGTCGTTTCCACGATGCCCGCATCCTACGTCGTATGCGCGCCTCAGGCGGCCATCAAAGTGCTGACTGCCGCAGTGAGGTAATTGTATGAAAAGAATAGCGGGCCTATTTCTGTTTGGGTGCGTGTTGATGAGTGCGGCACCGATGCGAGCGGACGACGATCACGAAGAACGCCGAGAGAAAGTGGAGGCGCGCCGCTACTATGACCGTCATGCCAGGGACTGGCATAGCTGGGACGACAACGAACAGCGCCACTACCAGCGTTACATCCAAGAAAACCGGCGTGACAACCGTGAGTTCAACCGCTTACGCAGAAATCAGCAAGACCAATATTTCCGCTGGCGCCACGAACACTCTGACGACAACCGCTAACGTGCGGCAGTTGCGCCCAGCGACGCCAAGTCAATCACGAAACGATACTTCACATCGCCCTTGACCATCCGGTCGTAGGCATCATCGATCTTCTGGATGGGGATCATCTCAATGTCGGAGGCGATGCCTTTGTCGGCGCAGTAATCGAGCATCTCCTGGGTCTCGGCGATGCCACCGATCAGGGACCCGGCGAGCGACCGGCGCTTGAAAATCAGCGGAGCAATCTCAAGCGTGGGAGGCTGGTCCGGCACGCCGACCAGCGTCATGGTTCCATCACGCTTGAGGAGATTCAGCATAGCGTTCAAGTCGTGCGGCGCGGAGACGGTGTCAAGAATGAAATCGAAGCTGTTGGCATGCGCCTGCATCGCATCGGGGTCGCGCGAGAGCACCACTTCATCGGCTCCGAGGCGCATGGCATCGTCTTTCTTGCTGAGGGAGGTGGTGAACTGGACGACGTGCGCTCCGAAGGAATGCGCGAACTTCAGGGCCATGTGCCCGAGACCGCCTAGGCCAACGACGCCGACCTTTTGGCCCTTGCCCACTTTCCAGTGACGCATGGGAGAGTACGTCGTGATCCCGGCGCAGAGCAGCGGGGCGGCGGCGGCCAGGTTGAGCTTGGGCGAAATCTTCAGCGTGAAGGCTTCATCGACGACGATATTGTTCGAGTACCCACCGTAAGTTGGCCTGCCATCGGCCTCCGAGGTGTTGTAGGTGAAGACGATCTGGCCTTCGCAATATTGTTCCTCGCCTTTCCGGCAACTCGCGCACCTGCGGCAGGAACCGACCATGCATCCGACGCCGGCCAAATCGCCGACCGCAAACTTTTTCACACCGGTGCCTACGTGAACCACGCGTCCGACGATCTCGTGGCCCGGCACCATGGGGTAAATTCCGCCTCCCCATTCATCGCGGACCTGATGGACATCGGTGTGGCAGACGCCGCAATAGGCGATTTCGATGAGGACGTCTTTCGGCCCCGGGTCGCGTCTTTCAAACTGAAACGGCCCGAGCTTGGCTTTCGCGCTCTGAGCTGCGTATCCATGTGATTTGGTCATAAACTGTTGGATGGCAAAGCAGGCGGCCGCGCTTCAAAACGCGACTGGAATTTTATAGATCGGTTGGACCCTCGCCCACAGTTGGCGCGGCGGGAGACGGTTCACGGTCCGGGGCCTGAGCGAGCAGTGCGCGGAGGTCAAGAGGGCGCGTGCACATGGCAAGCTCGCCGTTCTTGTCGCGGGGCCAGAGATCGATCGGGCGATCCCAATATAGTTCGACGCCGTTCTCGTCGGGATCGCGCAGATACAGAGCTTCACTGACGCCGTGGTCGCTGGCGCCGTCGAGCGGGATACCGGCTTCGAGCACACGGCGCAAGGCACCGGCAAGCTGCGCGCGCGTCGGATATAAGATGGCGTGATGGTAGAGGCCGGTGGTGGGCGCAGGCGGGGGCTGCGCGCCTAAACTCTCCCAGGTATTGAGGCCGATGTGGTGATGATACGAGCCCGCGCCGAGAAAGGCGGCTTGCTTGCCGAAGCGTTGTTTGAGCGTAAAGCCGAGAACGCCGCAGTAGAAACCGAGCGCGCGGTCGAGATTGGAAACTTTGAGGTGCACGTGCCCGATGCGAACACCGGGGTCGATGGGGCGCGCGGTTTCAGCCATCCTTTTCTTTTAGCAGCTTCGAGCAATCGAAATTCAGGTTTTTCAGAGATGGATTCGGCGGACGGTGTCTATACTGCTCGCGTGTACCGACAAAGAAGCTTTGAAACGGCGTGCAGAGCTTCGCGTCGCCGGCGGACCAACCCCAGATCATCTGGTTGACGCCCTGCGTCGCAACAGGTGGGCGCGACGGGTATATGAAGGCGGCACCTCGCATATCCTGGCGAAGGAACGATGACGTGCGCACTGGAGCATTTCCGTAAACGGCGAGCTTATAGCGATCTGCGACGCGAGCCAGCTCAGGCTCGGATCCCTGCGAATAGAAGATGGTGACCCAGCCGTGAAGCCCTTTGCGATGACGTAGCGTGCCGGGAGACGCCACAACTCCCATGCGGCGTGCAGGCCGGAACCAGCAGCGGCCCGAGGTCCGGCAGTCCGCGTTCCGGTCTTCGAGTGAAAGGGCAAAATCGATCTGGCGTTTCTGCCCCACGGCGCCGGGAGTGGATTTTTCATTGCCGCGCTGGCAATGAGGCGAGCCGCCGAACTTCTGCGTGATGGCGTTGTGGGCCGAGGCGAAGATGCAACATGCCGCAAACGCGAGTGGAGTCCAGGGTGGCATGGAATTCGGAATCACCATAGCACTTTCGCGATCTGGCGGCGGCGCGACTATACTGAAGGCATCACGGTCCGCGTTGGCTGTCCAGTCAATTAGGGAGCGTGTTGCGATTCAGCCCCTATCTGAATCGTTGCCGGTCGTGCCTGCCGGGGCGGCCTTTCTTGTCTAGCAATCTTCAACTCGAGAAAGGGTCAGCATGAGAGTCCATTCTTTTGCCGTCGCACTTACATCATGGCTGTTTACGGCGGCAGCTCCGGCGGGAGCGCAATCGACCACTTTTATGGTGGATGGCAGCCAATCTACATTTGCTCTCGCGGTCAACGCCGGCGGCGCTGTAACTGGCGGGTACGTTGACGACCTTGCGACTAACGTGATTCACGGTTTTGTAAGAGATCCGCTCGGGGTCATTACCAAGTTCGATCCGCCGGGCGCTACGGGCGGGAGTTACCCGGCCGGTATCAGCGATCAGGGAGCGGTGACGGGCTATTACTATGACGCCGTTGGGACGCACGGCTTTGTGCGGGATGCGGCCGGCAAATTCACGGTATTCGACGCTCCGGCAGGTTCATCGACACTGCCCGCCGGCATCAACGCAAGCGGGGCAGTCACGGGCGTTTATTACGATTCACTTGGAGTGCATGGGTTTGTGCGCGACTCGCAGGGGGCGATTGCATCGTTCGAAGCGGGGGCGCCCGGCTATTACTCGACTTTTGCGACCAGCATCAATGCGGACGGGAGCGCTACGGGTTATTACTCCGATACCGACCCGAAGGTGATTCACGGATTTATCAGAGATCCATTGGGAGTGATCACCACATTCGATGCATCGCCACAGAGTACGCAGACTTTTTGTGAGAGCGTCAACGTAAGCGGCGAGGTTACGGGGTTTTACTACGTGGCGTCGCCAGCGGGCAGCAATCTTGGCTTCGTGCGCGATGCGAAAGGAACGGTCACTTCGTTTGATTGGTCGGGGTCGGGGTACCCGACGAGCTTTGCCTATGGCATCAATGCCGGCGGGATGGTAACGGGAAGCGATTTCAGCCCCGGCGCGTTCGTGCGAGATCCGCGGGGGAATATTACGTCTTTTCAGGTTCCGTTTGCCGCCTCGGTCAATGCACAAGCGATCAATGCCAGCGGCGCGGTCACAGGCTACTTTTTGAGTGGCATGGGTAACTCTGCTTTCGTCGCGAGAGCGCCGAACACAATGGACATATCGCGGACTTCCGGGAACGTGGCGAATGATGTCTGGCTGAGCGCTTACACGTCCGGAGTAAGACTGGCTGTGGTGGAGTCCTGGCGGGGCGAAAGCGCGAGCCCGTACACCCAGGATCAGCTTAGCGGGGACGGGACGACAACTATTGGAGCGAATGGTTACGGCATGAAGACAGGCGCGTATGTCTTATTGAATTACTTTAATCAGTATCCGGGTAGCTATCAAGTGAACCAGGCGATCAAGGCTGTGGGGACGGGGAAGAGCGCGTTGAAATTTATGGTTGTTGTGGTGGAACCGTGCTGCGGCGAGTTTGTGGCGTGGAAACCGTCAACTGGCTATAGCGCGGCGGCTTTGATTATGGACCGGGGAAAACATATTCAGAAGGCGATCACGGGAGGCACTTCAGGCACAAACGCGCCGAAATGGAATGATGCGGGCGGTCAGACGACGGATGGAACGGTGACTTGGATGGATACGGGGAAGTCGGTGATGGGCCAGGAAGGGCGTGTGGATCAGATCTCGGCCGCGGTGGCGCAAATTCAGCAGAGCGGATTGAAAGCGATGATTCGCACGGACCGGCGGAGTTGGAAAGAGATCACCGGCGACTGCGGGGGCGGCGCCTTTAACAATTGTTCGAGCCTGATGTCGATTCCTTTGTGGGATACGGAACCGGTGGCGTTTGTAGGCGCAGATGGCCTGAAACATTGCGGGGATGGAATCGCGGGGCTGTATTCGTTTGCGCCGTATTCGGGTTCCGGCTGGCAGTCGAGGTCGGGAAATCAGTACGACTTTGGGCTGATGACGGGAGCGGTGTGGTGTCAGGGGGTTGCCCTATTCGGGTTGACTCAGGTGAACTTTAGCTATCTCGACCCGGCATTGTTTCATTGAGGCGATATCCGGCTGTATCTTGCTCCGGCTGAGTCGGCAGCGGAATAGAAATTCCTCAGTGCAACGCGCGCGCTGGGCCGAACGTCGTCTGACTTGTGCGTCATAGTAAACTGAAGTATCGGAGTCTTCCCACAATGAGAGTGCAGTTTGCCGCGGGGCTGATGGCCTTGGCGGCTGTCGTACCTTCTTTTGCCGCAGCGACGATGGATCGACCGAAGGCGGGCAAGGTCGAAATCCTCAAATCTTCTGAATTGAAACCGGGTATGCAGGCCACCGCCTGGACGGTTTTCGAGGGCACGGTCCCCGAGGCGGTTCCGGTCGAGATTATCGGCACCTGGAAAAATATGTGGGGGCCGGGCCAGGACATCATCATCGGCAAGATGGGGGGACGCGCGCAGCGCACCAATGTCGCGGGGGGAATGAGCGGCAGCCCGGTTTACGTGGACGGTAAGTTGATCGGGGCGGTCGCGCTGCGGTTGAGCGTGTTTTCGCCGGACGCCATCTGCGGCATTACGCCGATCGAGCTGATGCTGGAGATCAACGACCTGGATCAATCGCGGCCGACGGACGCGCGCACTCCGGATAAAGTTCAACCGCGCGCGCAGGTCAGCCTTCCAGGCGTTCCAGGTCAGCCGGTGGGACAGTCGCTCACCATGGTGCCGATTGAGACGCCGCTATCGTTTTCCGGATTCACGGCAAATGCGATGAGTGAATTTTCGCCGCTGATGCAGCAGCTCGGAATTACGGCCGTTGCGGGCGGCGCGGGCGGGTCGCTGAATGGCGCTAAACCGGCGGCGGGATGGCAATCGGCGCTGCAGCCGGGAGAATCTGTAGCCGGTGTGCTGGTGTCGGGCGATATGAATATCACCGGGCTCGGCACGGTCACTTATAACGACGGCCACCGCGTGCTTGCGTTCGGGCACCCATTCTTCAACCTGGGTCCGGTCGACATGCCGATGAGCAAGGGCGAGGTTTTGATGGTGCTCTCGTCGGCGTTCCAGCCCAACAAGTTTGCGAACGCGACGGAGATTGTCGGCTCGCTGCATCAGGACCGGCATAGCGGCATCATGGGCGTGCTTGGGCAGGAATCGCCGATGATTCCGGTGACTGTTAAGGTGCGCTCGTTCGGAGAAAACAATGCCATCCGCGCAGAAAAGGATTTCCGCTTCAACGTTTTTCAGCAGCAGAAGTGGACGCCTTACCTGATGATGATGACGCTGTACAATTCCGTATCCGGGCTGAACGAATTCATGGACGAGGCCACTTACCGGCTGAACGGCACGGTGGATTTCAACGGGCAATCGAGTCTTTCGCTGAATACGATGCAGTCGTCGGGAGATATGCCGATCCCCGCGCCGATGATACTGGCGAGCTGGTGGGGTGACAAGTTCAACCGGCTGTATTTGAATGCGGTCAAGACGCCGAACGTGAAAGCGGTGAACGTATCGGTGGATCTGCTGCCGGATCGCCGCGTGGCAAGTATTGAGAATGCATGGGTGTCATCGGCGGACGCGCATCCGGGTGACAAGCTGCCGATGAAGGTATTTTTGCGGCCATATCGCGGCGACCGCATCGAGCGCGATTTCGAGATTACGCTTCCGGAGAATATCGGCAAGGGCGAGCACCGCATTTTGCTGAGCGACGCGGATACCGTCAACCAGATTCAGAGCTTCGCGGGCAGCCGCAACCACTACATCGATATTCCGCAGTCGATTTCGCTGATTAACCAAGAGCGGTCGAATAACAAGCTGTATGTTTCGCTGCTGGATGCGAGCCCGACGGCTTACTATGACGATAAGACGCTGCCGAGCCTGCCGTCGTCCGTACTGAACGTGATGCAAGCCGGGCGCGCGTCCAGCCGTGCGATGCTGACGGCTCCGGAAAGCGCGAGCGAGCAGTTAGCGCTTCCTTTCGATTATGTCGTAAGCGGCAGTTATTCGCTCCGCGTGAACGTTCGTTAAATCTACATCCTAAATGAGAAAACTTTTCGCGCTGATCGCCTTCGTGGGCGCAGCGGTAAACGTGTGTTCGGCGGGTACGACCCGCACCTGGAGTGAATCCAGCTTCGCCGATTTCGAGAAGGGCAATGCCAAGGGGCTGTCGATGCGCAGTGACGGGCGGATCAGCGTGGCGCCCAGATTGACTGAGCGCTTCGATTCCTCATCCGCATATTTGTGGGCGATGGCGCAGGATTCGCACGGCAATGTTTACGCGGGCGGAGGGCCGGGGGCGAAGTTGTTTCGCATTACGGCGAACGGCAACAAGACGGTCGCGGAGATCGATGCGCTCGAGATTCACGCGATTGCGATTAATGCGAAGGACGAGATTTTTGTCGGAACCTCGCCCGACGGAAAAGTTTACAAGGTAGACGCGGCGGGAAAATCGAGCGTCTTCTACGATCCGAAACAGAAGTACATCTGGGCGATGGAGTTCGGTCCGCAGGGCGATTTGTTCGTGGCAACCGGGGATTCGGGCGAGATCCATCGCGTTACTCCGAATGGAGCCGGGAGCGTTTTCTTCAAGGTGGAGGAGACGCACGCGCGGTCGCTCGTCTTCGATCCGCAAGGAAATTTGATTGCCGGGACCGAGCCGGGTGGACTGGTGATTCGCATTAACGCCAAGGGTGAAGGGTTCGTTCTATACCAGACGGCCAAGCGCGAAGTGACGGCTGTTGCGGTGGGACCGGATGGATCGGTATATGCGGCCAGCGCAGGGACGCAATCGGCGGCGCCGGTGAGCATTCCGCCGCCCGCCTCACCGGCTCCTGCCACCGGCGCGGTGGTGATGAGCCCGGCGGCGTCGAAGCCTGCGAGTGAAGCGCCGCCGAGTGCCGCGCCGGGGCCGCGAGCGAGCTCTTTTTCGGGCGGAGCGGAAGTTTTCCGCATACACCCGAGCGGCGATCCCGAGAAGATCTGGACCAGCGCGAAGGAGGCCGTCTACGCGATTGCTTTTGATCGCGACGGCAAGGTGCTGCTCGGAACGGGGAATCGCGGCACGCTTTACCGCGTGGATTCGCCATCCATGTATACGGCGCTGCTCTCGGTGCCGACAAACCAGATTACGGCGCTGCTGGCTGAGCGCGACGGGGCAATTCTTGCGGCGACCAGCAACGTCGGCAAAGTGTTTCGCATCGGTCCAGATTACGAACCCGAAGCTACGATTGAGAGCGACGTGTTCGATGCGGGAGGTTTTTCACAATGGGGACGGCTTCGTTTCGAAGGGCAGCCGAACGGAGGGCAGATCGAGCTTCGCGCGCGTAGCGGGAACCTAGACCGTCCGCAGAAGAACTGGAGCGGGTGGTCGCAGCCGGTGACGAAGGCAGCGGGCGAGCGGCTGTCCGTGCCCGCGGCGAGATTCCTGCAATGGAAGGCGACGCTGAAGCCGGCGGCGAGCGGGACTCCGGAGATTGACAGCGTGGACGCGGCTTACCTATCGCGCAATGTGGCGCCGCGCGTGGATGAGATTGAGCCGACGCCGGCGAACTACCGCTTCCCCGCCCCGATCGGACTGCTGCCGACGGCAACTTCGCTGACACTGCCTCCAATGGGCAAGCACGTCTCGAGCAGCAGTCCAAGCGAACGCAGCGATGGCAGCACGCCGACGATGAGCTTCGCCAAGGGCTGGATTGGCACGCGCTGGCTGGCTTCGGACGAAAACGGGGACGCTCTTTCTTATACGCTGCAGATTCGCGGCGTGAATGAAAAGGAGTGGAAGCCGCTCAAGGAGAAGCTGCGGGAACACTACTTCAGCTTCGATTCGACGGCTTTTCCGGACGGCGAATATCGCTTGCGAGTGATTGCTTCCGACGCGCCGAGCAATACACCGCAGGACGCGCTCACGGGAGAACTGGTGAGCCCGACGGTGCTGATCGACAACACGCCTCCGGTGATTTCCGGGCTATCGGCAGCGGGCGGCACAGCCAAATGGAAGGCGGCGGACGCGCTCAACGTGATTCGCAAATGCGAGTACTCGCTCGATGGCGGAGACTGGACCATCGTCAATCCGGTGACCGGGTTGTCGGATAGCCTGACGCTCGATTACGAGTTGAAGCTTGCGGGCGTCGCCGCCGGAGAGCACACGCTGGCGGTGCGCGCGACCGACGAATACGACAACACCGCCGTCGCTAAAGCGATCCTGAAATAGAGGGCGGGCGGCGCCTGCGAGGATAGCCGAATAACTGCTGCCTGAAGACTACAATCAAGTGACAGGAGATTCTGAATTTTGGATTTTTGGGAACAGTTTGCGGGGAGAGTGATCGACGGTTGGGTGCTCGGGCGGGTTTTGCACGCTAACGGCCCAATTGCAATATTTGCGGTGCAGCGAGAAGGCCGCGACGAGCCCGGGGCAATGAAGGTGCTCCTGCTGCGGCCCGTCCAGATTGACGATCAGTTGCGCCAGTGGGAAGAAACGGCGAAGCTGGAGCACCCGAATCTATTGCGCGCTCTGGCCCATGGGAGCACTGAATTGGAAGGGGCGACGGCGGCGTACATCGTCACCGAACTTGCGGACGACGACCTTTCGACGGCGGTTCGCGATCGCCGTTTGACCGAGAAAGAGACCGCCGAGGTGCTGGAGCCGGTGCTCGCCGCGGTGTCGTATCTGCATTCGAAAGTCATCGTGCATGGGCGCATTCGTCCGACGAATGTGCTCGCCCTGGGCGACAGCGTAAAACTTTCAAGCGACTCGCTGCTGCCGGAAGGACAGGCGCCGGTTTATGCGCGCGCAAGCGACGGTCACGACGCACCGGAGTTAAATAAGAGCGTGGTGCCGCTGGCGGCTGGCGACGTCTGGTCGATCGGGGCACTGATTTGCGAGGCGCTGACGCAGCGCACGACGCCGGGGGCGGATGGAAAACTTCCGGGCGCTTATGGCGATGGCGCTTATCACGACATCATAGATCACGCGCTGCGGGAAGATCCGGATCAGCGCTGGTCATTAAGCGAGATACGGGCGCGGCTGAAAGGTCCGGTGACGGCACCACCAGTGGCTGCTGCTACGCCGATTGTGCCAGTTGCCCCAGTTGCCGCGGTTCCGAAACCGGAGGCGGTGCCGGCGTTTGCGACTGTGCCGACACGCGCGCCGTTTAAAAGGCGTGATCCGGAAGTCGAGCCGGAGCCCAAGCGGAACTGGAAATATGCGGCGCTGGGCGGTGCGGCCGCATTGATCTTGCTGGTTGTGTTCCTGCTGGCGCGCAAGCCTCGTCCGGATGACCCTGTGGCGCCGGTACCCGCGCGATCGCTACCGGCCGCCGCCGCTCCCTCGGACGTTCCCGCGAATCCACGGCCTGCCGCACCGCTGCCCCAACGGAAACCGTCTCCACTCAGCGCAACGACGCGCAATCCGGCGAACCGATGGTATGTGGTTGTCGCGACTTACGGACGCCGCCAAGATGCCGAGAGGCGCGCCAGCAGGATCGCACATAAGTGGCCACGGTTCAGTGTGCGCGTGTATGAGCCGCCGGTGGACAATCCTCACCATCTGGTTGTCATTGGCGAGAATTTGAGCCGGGACCAGGCTTACGAGTTGCAACGCAGAGCGCGGGCCGCGGGCATGCCTCGGGACGTTTACATCCGGCAATTTGCGGGCGGTTGAGGGTTCCGAACGCGCGAACCAGGTGGTGGGATACGCAATCGGGAGGCGGTCATGAGGCCGCATAAGGCGACGGAACCCTGGTGCATTCTTCTCATGTGTTTGACGGCGGGATCTCCTCCGCTGAACGATGCTGAAATTCAGCAGCTTATTCGCGACGGGTTCGTGCGGATTGCGGGGGCGTTCCCGTGCGCGCTTGCAGAGCAATGCCGTTCGATTCTCTTGCGGGACACGGGCTGCGATGAAGGCGATCCGCGAACCTGGACGAAGCTGGTGATCCGGCTCGGCATGTATGCGTGAGAGCCTTTTGTGAAAGCCGCGAACACACCGCTCCTGCACAAAGCGTTCGATCAACTTGCCGGCGCGGGGAGATGACGTCCGCGAATGGATCTAGGGACGTTTCCGATTCGGTTCCCGTCGCCGGATGATCCAGGCGACGCCGGCTGGCATATCGACACCAGCTTTCCGCCAGAGAACGGCGCTGCGACGGACTACCTGAACTGGCACGTCAACGTGACCTCGACCGGGCGCGCGCTGCTGATGCTATTTCTCTTCTCGGACGTTGGGGATGACGGAGCGCCGACGCGGATTCGGGTGGGCTCGCATCTCGACATGGCGAGGATGCTGGCACCCGCGGGCGAGAAAGGACTTTCGCTGAGAGAACTGGCGGGCAACGGTTTTGCCGAAACGGCCTCGCGACCGGAGGTGTTGGCGACGGGAGAGGCGGGGACGGTGTACCTTTGCCACCCGTTTCTGGTACAGGCAGCGCAGCCGCATCGGGGAGTCCGACCGCGTTTTCTCGCGCAGCCGCCGCTGCTACCGAACGAACCTTTCTTACTGGAGCGAGAGGATGGCGCGTACTCGCCGGTGGAGCAAGCTATCAGGATGGCTTTCCAGGACGCGTGATTGCGGGTTTTGAGTTACACTTGCGGGAAGTAAGTTCACTGCGCCTCATCCGTCGCCGCCCGCGCTATTTTTGCTACCAGGATTTACTAACTGGTAGCGCCGGTGTTCTGGTTCTTGTTTAAAATCGCGCTGGTCATTTATCTGATGATCGTTGTAAGTATATAATTCTTATTGGAGGGCGCGGTTAAAGTGAACGCGGTACTGGGAATTTCAGGTAGTTTGAAATTTTACTTGACTTGAGCAGATGAAACCACTTATAGTCTGGACTACCAGCAGACTGCACGGTTCGGCCGGAGGATAACTTGATCGTTCGACTCTCTCTCTCTCTCTCTCTCTCTCTCTCTCTCTCTCTGCTGGTTCTGACGCAGATTGCTTTTGCCCAATCCACAGCCCCGGCTGATCCTGTTGCAGAATCGGCCGCGCCCTATGGTGGGCCGTTGGTGGCGCCCGGCAGCATTTCCTCCGTCGCTGGAGCTCCGCCGCCTCCGTCCAGCGGCGTATGCTCAGGAAGTTCGCCATGCGTCCTCACCGGCCAGTACAACCGCTACCGATCAAGCGTAAATCTTTCAGAATCAACCCTGGGTGGGATGACAGATTTCACGTATTTCGCTCCCGTGAACTTTTTCCAGCTCGATTCCACTGATAAGCCGAGCCTCACGACGTACAATCCAGTCATGGCTCAGCCTTTATATTTGACGGGTGTGACTATCAGTGGCACCACGTACAATGTGCTCCTGGTGTCAACTCTTAATGACTCTGTCTATGCTTTCGACGCGGACCACGGCACGATTTTATGGAAACGCGCGGGAAACACGGCGCTCTATAACAATTGCGTTGGGACGGCTCCCCAAGTCTTCACAAATATACAAACCAACGGAAAGCCTGGAGTGCTCACACTTCCGTATTACGGCATTGTTTCAACGCCAGTCGTGGATACGGCTCCAACAACCCCGGTTATATACGTCGTATCAGCGTGTGCGGCATCTCCGTCAGCATTAACGTATTCGTGGTATTTAAACGCTATAGACGTGACCACGGGACTGGACAAAACAACCGCGGTCGCGATCGGACCTACAACGTTTTTTTCATCCAGTACCCAACTTCAGCGGCCCTCGTTGCTCTTAACGCATGTTAACGACGGCACACACATCGACACATATGTGTATGCCGGTTTCGGAACAGGCGTTTACGAGCGGGCAGGCGGAACGTATACTTATCACGGTGCTGTTTTTGGCTTTACCGTTACTTATTCGCCCTTTTCAATCGTCACTTTGACGACGGGGGGGACGGCAGGGCCTTTCACAACTTCAAGTTCCGCGCTTACGACGTCCATTCTTCCGCCAAACGCCGCGCCTCCCACATGTACTCAGACGATGAATGGTCCACCCTGTCTTTACGGCGACAATTGGATTGGGAACGGCGGCGGTATTTGGCAATCGGGTAAGGGCTTGGCAGCAGACAGTTCAGCAAACGTTTACTTCAGTTCGGGCAACGGCCCGTTCGACTGCAACTCGACTGGCGGAACGCAGACCTCCTGTACAGACGTGTCTAATGTGTTGAGTTGGGGACAGTCAGTCGTAAAGCTTCCGGTGCCATCCGGAGGCGCCATTGGTTCACCAAGCGACTTTTTCACGCCGAATGTCAACCGTTTCCGGAACGAATCTGGAATGACTATGGCTTCATATCAGTTCCAGGAGCTTAACCGTTACGACCTGGACTTTGGCACGCCTGGAACCGTTCTGTTTCAGAAGCAGGCTGGCACACAGACGAACGTCTATGCCATAACCGCTGACAAGACCGGATTCGTCTATTCGCTTCCCACTAACGGCGGCGGTCTTGGTGGCTTTCAGCCTTCGGACGCAGGACTACTTTCTGGGACATCGCAGACCCAAGTCCCATTTCAGGCAAGCACTTATCCACCCTCAGGCGGCAGTCTCACTGTTTGCCCAAGGAGGATCTTCGGGGACGCATTACATTTCACCGACATTCCGTGTGACCAGATCAACGAATTAGCGTTTTGGAACGACTTGCTTTTTGTGTGGCCTTGGAATGAGACGCCACGAGTTTTCCAGGGGGCCATTTCAAATGTCGGCTCAACGTACACCTATAGCTTTGGGACAACACCGGCGTTCCCTACCTCAGGTACTTTTGGTCCGACTGCCGGATATCCCGGCGGCGTCATGGCACTCGCTGCAAATGGAGCTACAAGCTCAACCCTGTGGGCTGCCTTGACACCCCAGAACTCCAATGACGAGACCCAGCATTACAACGGAACGCTATACGCCTACACCGTGAAAACGAGCCCATCGGTAGCCCTTGCTCACGCGTGGGACAGCAGCCAAGCACCGAACGCTTCATGCACAGCCCCAACCACATCCGTGAGCTCGTGGAAATTGTCCCCATTTGCTGAGCCGACATTGGCGAACGGAAAGGTGTTCCTGCCAGTGTTCAACGCGGTTTCTGGTTCGTCGACGATAAGCGGAATTCTTGTTTTCGGCACCTGCACTCATTAATCCTTGCAGATCGACATTTAATAAAGGACATTCTAAAATGAACACTATCGGTACTTCCCTCGCTCGAATCACGCTGTTGACCGTAATAAGTGTTGCGGCGAATGCCCAAGAGAATGCAAATGCCCCAGTTTTCAACCTCTTGTTTACCGCGCAACAAAATCTAGTCGACGGGTACCCAGTCTCTTTGGTTGAAACCAGCATCGGTACGTTTTACGGCCTTTCTACGCTGCAGAGTGCCACTCTTGGCGCCTCGGTTTTCTCGATCAACTACGCCGGTAATATTCAGAATGTCTATACCTCGCAGCCGTATGTTTATTTGTTTTCAATGATCCAAGCGCTGAACGGCAAACTGTATCTTCCTGGCGGGTCGATGCAAGGCGCCAGACACTATCAATATATCGCCGCTGACTTATCAGGAAGTGTCCAAAGTTATCCTACTCCCCAGTGGGTGCTTGGGCCTGCATCTGTCACTACTCCATCGGGACTAATTTACACTGTGATTGCCCCACCTAACGGTGTCGGAACTACGTTCATCTTTGCGCAAATTGATCTGAACGGCATAATCACTCCCCTCCATAAGTTCGCGGGTACCGACGGCTTCCCTTATAGCGGTACGATCTTAATCCAGGGTCATGATGGTGATATATACGGCATTGCGCTGAAGAGCCTGTCTGGTCTGACTACGGGATGGTTATACAAGATCACTCCGCAAGGTCAATATAGCAAGGTAGCGGGGCTGCCAGTAGATGGCGCAGGCGGCTTGGCGGCTCCCATAATTGCGGCAACGGACGGAAGCATCTATGGGGCGTTTCCCCGCGGTGGTGTCTCAAAGACCGGCATGATTTACAAAGTGGCGGCGGACGGGACTTACCAAAAGCTTCTCGATTTCCCGGCGACGGGCATGACACAGCCCGCTTTCTTGGTGGAAGGCACCGACGGAAATCTCTATGGCTCGACCGATGGCGCGCCGTCTTATCTATTTCAATTCAACCTAAAGACTCTTAAGCTCCGCCAGCTTTATAAACTAAGCGGAAACGAGGGTATCTGCGCGTGCGCGATGGTGCAAGGCATGGACGGTAAGTTTTATGCTACTTCTCCAGTTGGTGGCCTCTATGGCTTCGGGACGATCTTTTCGCTGGACCTGGGTCTTCCCAAACCGAAGCCGTTCGTTAGCCTGTTTTCACCCACCACTGGAGCGACCGGGCAGCCTATTTTGCTTTGGGGACGGAATCTGCTCGGGGCGACGTCGGTGCGGTTCAATGGGGTGGCCGCCTCGCCTATCGCCGTGAATTCCACGCAAGCGGTTTCGGTTGCTGTGCCGGCCGGCGCGACGTCTGGTCCGATCACCATCACGACACCGAACGGGACTTTCACCACGACGACCAGCTTTCAAGTGCCGTAACGAAGCGCGCTCTGGGGCCGCGGATTAGCGCTGATAAGTCATTTTGAAGTTGGCTTTTCGGTTGATCGACATTGGATTGGGCGTAGTATCAAGGCATGCGGTATAGACTCACTTCGGCATTCATAGTGCTTTGCGGCGTTGCGTTCGCGCAGGGCACGGGAATCATCTCTACCTTCGGCGGGAACGGCACGCAGGGTTTTTCGGGCGATGGCGGGCTGGCTACGGCGGCATCGCTGAACCAACCTCCCTTTGTTACTTTCGACGGCGCGGGCAACCTGTATATTGCGGACGAATTCAATAACCGCATTCGCAAGGTCGATAAGTCGGGAATCATCACGACCGTCGCGGGCAATGGCGCGGCGGGGTTTGCGGGCGATGGCGGGCCGGCGATCAATGCCGTCCTGAACCGCCCGATCGGGGTGAATTTCGACCCGGCCGGAAATTTGTATATCGCCGATACAGTCAATCAGCGCATCCGGAAGGTCGACACGTCAGGCACGATCACGACGTTCGCGGGCAGCGGCGCGTTGGGATTCGGAGGCGATGGCGGGCAGGCTACGGCCGCATCGTTCTACAATCCGGTGCGAACGGTTGCGGATGCCCTCGGGAACGTCTACGTCGCCGACCAAAGCGAGCATCGCATCCGGAAGATCAACGCGGCGGGGATCATCAGCACTCTTGCGGGAAACGGAGTGGGCACTCCGGCGACGGGCGCCTATTCGGGTGATGGCGGGCCGGCTACAAGTGCGTCTTTGAACAATCCGACGGCAGTGGCGGTGGATGCGGCTGGGAACGTTTATTTCTCGGACCAGTTCAACCACCGCATACGCAAGGTGACGATTTCGACCGGTATCATCACGACCATTGCGGGGATTGGAACCGCCGGATTTTCAGGCGACGGCGGACCGGCTGTGGGTGCGTCGCTCAACTTTCCGGGAGGCATGGTGCTCGACCCGGCGGGCAACATTTACTTCGACGATGACGCGAATCACCGGGTGCGCCGCATCGATACGAGCGGGATTATTACGACGGTAGCGGGAAACGGGAGCGTCGGTTTTTCGGGTGATGGCGGGCCGGCGACCAGTGCGCAGTTGAACGGCGAATTCGGAGTGGCGCTCGATGCGTCGGGCAATCTCTACATCGCGGATATCCTCAACAATCGGATCCGGAAAGTGACAGCGGCGCGGACGCCGTTTCTCACCAGCGCGAGTATAACGAATGCGGCGAGTTTTGTTTCGGGGGCGACGGCGGGTGGCATCGTGACCATTTTCGGCACCGGCCTGAGCAACGGGGTAAACGGAATTGTGGGGATCACCAAACTTCCGATACCGACGACGATGGCGGGAACCAGCGTCACCGTCGGCGGCGTCCCGGCGCCTCTGTTTAATGTGATCAATATCAACGGCACTGAGCAGATTAATTTGCAGATTCCGTTTGAGGTGGCGGGGCAGACGAGTGTTCCGGTGGTGGTGAACAACGGCACGGCGTCGAACGCGGCGGTGCTGGCACAGGTGCTTCCCGCGCAGCCGGGTATATTCACGATCGGCGCAAACGCGGGCGCGATTCTGCACGGGGCGGACAATTCGGTTGTGACCGCGACCCATCCGGCAGCCAAGGGAGAAGTGGTGGTGGTCTTCGTGACGGGTCTGGGCGCGGTGGACCCGCCGGTGGCGACGGGTGCGCAGAGCCCCGCCTCCCCGCTATCGCACAGTGTGTTTACTCCGTCGGTGACGATCGGCGGCGTGGGCGCGCCGGTCAGCTTCAGCGGCCTGGCGCCGGGATTTGCGGGACTGTTTCAGATCAATGTGCAAGTGCCGGCGAGCGTGGCTTCGGGGAACCTGGATATGATCGTGACCGCGAATGGGGTGGCGAGCAATACGGCGAAGGTGATGGTGCAGTAGAGGGCTGCGGAATTCTAAGCCGGAACACCGGTAGACTTGTTGCCCACCATGTCAGCGTAGACATCCATCAGCTTGACGATGTCGGCGACGTCTTGCGGGCGGCAGTTCATGAGTGGGGGGCGGACGGGGCCGGCGGGTATTCCGAGGATTTCCATCGCCGCTTTCATCACCGCCACTTCGTAGCCTTTGGCGCGGTCGCGGATGGCGTACAGGGGATGCACGTAGCGGGTCATCAACTCAGTGAGGCGCTTGGAATCGCCGCGCAAGCCGGCATCGGCAAGGGCGAGCGACAGCCTCGGGGCGATGTTCGAAATGCTTGATGTGAAGGCTTGCACGCCGACCGAGAAATAGGGGGGCACCACGTCATCGCCGAGGCCGCCGAGCCAGGCCAGGCGGTCGCCGACATGAGCCATGATGCGCTGCAGTCTGCGGGCGTCGCCCTGGCCGTCCTTCCAGGCGACTAACGAAGGTACGAGGTCGGCCAGGCGCGCGACCATTTGGGGCGTGAAGACGGCCCAATCGCGGGAGTAGACCATCATCGGCAAGCCGGTCGCGGCCCCGATGGCCTGGTAGTAGGCGAACAACCCTTCTTCCGGAGCATGCGAATAATAGGGCGGCAGGACCAGCAGACATTGCGCTCCGGCGGCTTCGACGCGGCGTGCGATCTCGGTGCCGAGCGGCGTGGAAAATCCGGTGCCGGCGACGACGGGCATGCGGCCGGCGACGGCTTCGACGGTGACGCGGACGACTTTTTCGATCTCATCCGGCGTGAGCGAATAGAGCTCGCCGGTGCCGCCGGCAGCCACCATGGCGCAGAAGGGATGCTCGGCCATTTCGGAGACATTTCGCGCCAATGCGTTCAGGTCGAGCGACAGATCGGCGCGGAATGGCGTCACCGGGAACCCGAAAACGCCGGTCAGACGGCTGGCAAATTGTCGATGTGTCACGTGTTTTGTTTTAACACAAGGGCTAAAGTTCTCCGGCGGTTTGGCCGATAAGGAACTTTCGAGATTATTCATGACCCCCCTGTTCGTAACGTGGCAATTGACGACGACCACCGGCACCATCGCCGCCGCGGCATCCGTGAAGAAAGCGCTGCAGTCCGGCGCCGTCCGCCAGAGGCTCTACGATTTGCATTCCTGGGTGATCATGCGCAATGAAGTGCGAATGCTGGTTTCGCCCAAAGCGGGGATTTCGCACATTATGCAGAGCATCACGCGGTCGACTCACCCCGCCACGACTCCGATCTACGAATATCGCTGGATTCGCGACAGCCGTGAACGCGCTCGGCTGGTGCGGACGATGGAGCGCGTCCCCGTGCAGGCCGGGTTGGTCTCGCGCCCTGAAGAGTGGCCCTGGTCGAGCGCGCACACCGAATAGCCAAGTTACCAGCGCGGCAGGACGCGCTTCCAGTTAGGATCCACGTGCTTCCGCATCTCGGCTTGATCGTCCCGCTTGCGGTACGGAATTTTGGCGTAGCGTTCGCGGCCGCGCGCGAGCTGATCGCGATCGATTGAAATTCCGAGGCCCGGCTTATCCGGAATGCGAACCGCGCCGTTGCGAAACGGGATCCGCCCGCCTTCGACCACCTCATCGCGCGCCGACTGCCACGGATAATGCGTGTCGCAAGCGAAGGTCAGGTTCGGACAGGCCGCGGCCACGTGCGTCATCGCCATGAGGCTGATTCCGAGGTGACTGTTCGAGTGCATGGAAAGCCCCATGCCTAAATTTCCGCAGAGGTGCGAGAGGAACTGAAGTTGCCGAAGGCCGCCCCAATAGTGCGGGTCCGATAAGACGATCTGGACGGAATCGTATTTCGCGGCTTGCACCACATCCGGGAATGAGGTCACAGCCACATTGCTGGCGAACGGCGTATGGATTCCATCGGCGAGCAGGCGGCGGCGCGCTTCCGCCATGCCATCGAGGCCGGCGCACGGATCTTCCAGATAACCGCCGTTCGAGAGTTCTTCCTGGAGGGCGCGGCCGACTTCGACCGACGTATCCATGGACCAGGCGCAGTTCGGATCGATGCGCAGCGGCACTTCGGGCCCGAAGGCCTGGCGCAGCTGGCGGATGGATTCGATTTCGAGCGCGGGCTCGAGGACGCCGCCTTTGAGTTTGATCTCGCGAAACCCGTACTGCGCGATCATCTGGCGAGCTTCGCGAACGGTGGCCGCGGGATCGAGCACCTCGCCGTATTCGTCGTCGTAATTGTCGGCGCCGATGCCACCGCCGCCGCCGTGCTTGTAGAAAAGGTAGGCAGAGAATGACACCTCATCGCGCACGCGACCGCCAATCACTTCGCAGACGGGTTGGTTGACGGCTTTGCCGATGAGATCGAGGCAGGCGATTTCGATGGCGGCGAAAGTGCGCGCGTGGAGATCGAGCGGATTCTCGCCGGGCACCAGCCACGTCTGCGAATGGCCGCCCGGCACTTCCTCGGAAGCGGCGGAATGCAGCGATCGATACAGCCCTGCGAGCCCGAACGGGTTCATGCCCAGGAGGCGCGGCTTGAGGGCTTCGAGGGCGGCAACCTGCGCTTCGCCCCCATACGTTTCGCTGAATCCGGTAATTCCGTCGTCCGATTGGATCTCAACGATCGTGCGCAGGGCGAAGGGCGCGTGCAATCCGTATGAGCTTCGGAGCGGCGGGTCGGCGATGGCGATGGGGTGGAGTGTAACTGAAGAAATCTTCATGTGGCAATTCGGGTGCTAGTAAAAAGGCGAGGTGAGTGAGATGCAAATGGTGGTGATTGGCGCAACGCTATGCGGAAGCTTAGGGGCCGCATTCCTGTTACAGAAATTTATGCTCGAAGCGTGGCTGCACGCCATCGATCCGGCGCGGAGCCAAAAGCAGTAAGCACGTTTCGGCTCCATTCGTCGCTCATTGTAGCGCGCCAGGCCGCGCGTTATGTCGTCGCGCGCTATGCTGTAGGGTACGCGACGGTGGAGTTCGGGGATCCCTCTTGCTTAAAACTTTTCTTCTGCTGCTCTGGCTAGCGGCGGGATCGAGCCTTTCGGCCGCGCAGCCGCCAGATCTCGATGCCCAAATGCGCGAGCTTGCCGAGATCAGCGGCTTCCGTTTCAAACACTCCGTTCAATTTGAATCAATCGGCCGCGATGGTGTGATGCGGTATCTGGAAGAACGCATCAACGAGGTAGTCAAGCCGGCGGAGATTCGCGCGGAAGAACTGACACTGAAGAAGTTCGGGTTTGTGCCCGCGGACTTCGATTTAAAGAAAAATACGCTGGATTTACTGACGGAGCAAGCGGCGGCGTTCTATGATTTTCACCGCAAGCGTCTGTTTATGACCGACTGGACTTCGGCATCATTGCGCGACGTGGCGGTGGTGCATGAACTTGCGCACGCACTGGCCGACCAGAATTTTCCGCTTGAAAAATACACCCGGAAGGTGGAGCACGACAGTGAGCAATCGCTGGCGCGCGAAGCGGTGGTTGAGGGACAAGCGACTTGGCTGATGACCGAAGTTCTGGCGCGCCGCGATGGCCGCACGCTGGCCAACGCCGACACCGCGCGGGAAATGCTGAAAGCGGCATCGGACAGCTCCGGCGGCCAGTACCCGGTGTATGATCGCGCGCCGCTTTTTTTGCGGGAGACGCTGCTGTTTCCCTATTCACGCGGAATGGCATTTCAGCAGGCGGCGTTTGAGCGCGACGGCAAACCCGCTTTCGCGCAACTGTTCCGGGTCCCTCCCGTTTCCACGCATCAAATTCTGCATCCACAGGCGTATTTTGACGGCGAGACGCCGGCCTCGCCGAAGATCAAAGTCCGCGTGAAGCGTACGCACCGCCTGGTGGAAGGAACGCTTGGGGAATTGGAGCACGCGATCCTGATGCGCCAGTACGGCAGCCGTGAAGCGTCCGAGCAGATCGCGCCGCAGTGGCGCGGATCCTCCTATAAATTACTGGAACATCGCGATACCAAGCGCCTAATGCTGCTCTATGCGTCCGAGTGGAAAGACGAAGCTTCGGCGCGCGACTTTTTCCATGCTTATGAAAAAGTCCTCAGCGGCAAATGGAAGCGCTGCCAGGTGGATACGCGCAGCGAATCGGCCATAACTGGACTGGGCGACGACGGTTATTTCCGGGTCTGGCTGGATGGGGCTCAGGTACGAAGCGAAGAGGGGTTTGCGGAGAAGCGCTAGAATATCCAGATGCTCAAGAGCAGATGGATTTCGCTTGCCATACTGACGGCGTTAGCCGCATCGATACTTCCCGCGCAGACGATCCCGCGGCCCGCGTCCGAGCTCGCTGTCAACATGAACGATGGCTCCCAGACGCTGCTTAGCAAGCAGCGCGGCAAGGTGGTGATCGTCGCGTTCATCCTGACTTACTGCGGTCATTGCCAGAAGGCGATTAACTCGCTGATTCAAGTTCAGAACGATCTCGGCGCGCAAGGGCTGCAAGTGATCGCGACGGCCATTGAAGATAAATCCCAAGCGGCTATCCCCAATTTCCTTCGTCAGTTTCACCCGACGTTTCCAGTTGGCTTCAATGACCGGCAAGCTACGCTCGAATTTCTACAGCGTCCAGCCTCGGCGCAGATGATGATGCCGCAGATCGCGATTGTGGATCGCAAAGGAATCATTCGCCGCCAGCTTACCGGTGACGATGCATTTTTCGAAGGGGATCAGGTGAAGAACTTAAAAGCCGCCGTTGACGACTTACTGAAGGAAAAGACGATTACCAAAAAAAATGCCGCGCCCAGAAAGAAAGTTTCCTGAGCGCGGCTTTTCGTGGAGATTACTTACCGTGAGGTGGTCGGTGAAGCGGCTAGCGGGGTGCCGATCACTTCGCCCGAGACCACCATCTCAACCCGGCGGTTCTGCTGGCGTCCGGCCGCGGTATCGTTTGAAGCGACAGGGTCGGCCTTGCCAAGCCCGATGGCTGTAAGCGACGCGAGGTTCAGGCCCTGAGCGGTCAGATAATCGCGCACCGCGTACGCGCGTTTCTCCGAGAGGGTCTGGTTGTACTCATCGGTGCCGATGCTATCGGTGTGACCTTCAACGGCTAGCTTCAACGTCGGATAAGCCAGCACGATACCGGTGATCTTGGCTAACTTCTCGCGAGCACCGGCGCGCAGCGTGCTCTTGTTGAAATCGAACAGCACGTCCGACATGTTGACGATCAAACCGCGAGCGGTGTCACGGGTGGCCAAAATCACATTGAGCTGGGTCAGAAGTCTCTGGCGGAGTTCCTGTTTCTCGGCTTCGGCTTGCTGCGCGGCTAACCGCATTTTGTCGGCGTCGGCCTGGGCAGCTTGCTGTTGAGCGAGCGCGGCCTGCCGCGCAGCTTCGGCCGCGGCGCGGTCCGATTCGGCAGCGGCGCGATCCTGTTGAGCCTTCAGACTGGCGGCTTCAGCGGCTCGGCGAGCCTCGTCAGCTTCCATGCGAGCGTTTTCGGCGGCCTGACGTTCAGCTTCGGACTGCGCACTTTGCTGCTGGGCTTGCAAGCGCTGTTGCTCGGCTTGCAAACGCTGTTGGTCGGCGAGGGCGCGCTGGCGGGCGGCTTCATCCGCGCTAGCGTTCGCGGAAGCGATTTTATCGGCAGCGGCCTGGCGCTCGGCGGCTAATGTTTCGGCGCGCATCTTGCGAATGGTGATAATGCGGGCGTCTTCGGCCATCTGGACGGCCTCGCGCGCGTTGGTTTCGACGGCTTTCTTGTCGCCGTGTTTGTTGGAGAAATAGTCGTTGGCGTTCTGCAGATCGATTAGAGCCTTCTGATAGGTGTCGGCGGCATACTTGTCGGCTCCCGTGGCGCGAGCGATGGCGACGGCGGTGCGCGCTTCACGCAATTGCAACGGCACGCGCGGGTCGAAGTTCGTGGGCTCTAACGTGGAAAGGGCGACGTTGCCTTCGTACTGACCGCGCTGCAGCAGTTCGTATTTTGCGTCGACCTGTTCAATGGTTCCGGTGGTGTCGTTGCGAACGAAATTCTCCATGACGACGACATCGCTCGGTTCCGTGACGGCCCAGTACGGCTCGGCGGTGACGATCATACCGAAGGCTTGAAGGTCAGTGGCTACATCGATATGGCTGCGACCATCGTCGCTCTTCGTTACCACTTCGCCCATATTCGTCGCACGGCCCTCAGGCGTGATGGCCCAGAGGACAAAAGTCAGATAGCCAGGTCCGAACTGCGTCGGATTGGCAAGCTTTTCGAAGTGCGTGAAAACTTTCGTTGCGCCGGTGTTGCTCTCGACTCTGGCGTCGCCTTTGGCTTCCGGCATCAAAGCAGTGCCGCGGAAATCTACCATGGTCGAGCCTTTGCGATGGTGGAAGTTGATGGCTTTCGTGGTCCGCGAAACCACGGTAACGCGGAAGATCGGTTGTGGCGCGTCGCCACTTTGCCGGATGATACCCTGGGTGGGGTTCGGCTCTTGCGCTTGCAGTCCCGCAATGCCCAAACCACCGATTAAAAGCAATGACAAACCAGTTTTCATAAGTTGAGACCTCAGCAGTGTCCATTTGCACGGGAAGTGCCAACCGCGGGAAAACTAGGGCGTCGAAACGTATTGCTTCAGACGATTTCACGGGATTAGAGCAAATTCGAGGCTGTGGGATTCAAGCACCGTTAGAAATTGCTGCGCGGCACGGCTAAAGCGCTTTTTGCGGCGATGTACGACGCCCACGGGGCGCACGAGTCCCGGCGCATGAAACGGGATGGATACGAGCCGGCCCTGCTCGATCTCTAACAACATGGTGCGCTCCGGCAGGATGCTGATTCCCGAGCCGTGGGCGACGGCTTCCTTGATCATCTGAATGTTATCGAACTGCATGACGACGTTGACGGTGATTCCCTGCTCCCGAAAAAAGCGATCCAATTCTTTGCGGATCGTAAGATCGTCGTCGAAGGCGACGAAGTCCACCTGATCCAGATCGGCGGCGGATAGTTGTGTACGTCCGGCGAGAGCGTGCTCCGGATGAGCGGCGATGGCCATCTGCTCGTCGCGCCAGGGGATCACGGCGATGTCGCGGCTCGATTCCGGATAGCTGACCAGACCGAGGTCGGCCTGATCGGCGAGAACGGCCTCGTACACCTTTTCAGGACGCAAATATTCGACGTGAACCTGGCAATCCGGGCAGAGAACAGCGAATTTTTCGCGCAAGTATGCCATCTCGGAAAGGCCCACGGAATAGATCGAAGCTACGCGAACAGACCCTTGGATGGAACCGCGCAGTTGATCGAGCGCGCTGAACAGATCTTCTTCACGGCGGATGATGTCGCGGCAGAATTCGAGATAGAGCTTACCGTCGGGGGTGACGGTGAGAGGGCGAGTGCTCCGGTCGAGGAGTTCGGTATCCAATTTGCGCTCCAGTTCCTGAATGTACTGGCTGGCCGCGGACTGACTGATGTTGTTGATCGACGCTCCCCGGCTTACGCTGCGCAACTGGGCAATATCCCGGAAAAGCTTGCAATCGTCGGAGATCACGCTTAAGAGATTAGCATAAGATTTTCTTATTGAGGCGATAGGCCTGAATTGTGTTGCCTAATATTGGCAGACATTGTTATAGTGCTAGAAACTACCCCGAGAGTAGCCTATGAAAAGCCATTCCCTTCGTAATGGTCTCCCTGAAGCTCAGGGCTTGTACGACCCTCAAAACGAGCACGATGCCTGCGGTATTGGCTTCGTAGCGCACCTCAAAGGCCATAAATCCCACGACATTATTCTGAAGGGCATTCAGATTCTGATCAATCTGACACACCGCGGGGCTTGCGGCTGTGATGCGGAGACCGGCGATGGCGCGGGGATTCTGATCCAGATTCCGCACAAGTTTTTCGCGCGCGAAACGGCAAGCCTGGGCTTCACCCTGCCGCCTCCGGGCGAGTACGGCGTCGGCATGATCTTTCTTCCGGTGGACCCGCATTCGCGTTTGCAATGCGAAGGCATTCTGGAACGCGTGGTGCAGGAGGAAGGGCTGACGCTGCTCGGATGGCGCGACACGCCGACGGAAGGAGAGGCGGTGGGCCGCGTGGCGCGCGCGTCGCAGCCTTACATCCAGCAGATTTTTATTGCACGCGGTCCCGGCATGTCCGAGGACGCTCTCGAACGGAAGCTCTACGTGGTTCGCAAGCGCGCCGAAATCGAGATCGAGAAATCGGAGATCGAGGACAAAGAATCTTTCTATGTGCCCTCGCTCTCGGCGCGGACGATCATCTATAAGGGTCTGCTGCTGGCTCCGCAGATCGCCAAGTTTTATCCGGAGCTTTCGGATCCCGATTTGATGAGCGCGCTCTGTCTGGTGCACCAGCGCTTTTCGACGAATACTTTTCCCACCTGGCAACTTGCGCATCCGTTCCGATACATTGCCCACAACGGAGAGATCAACACGGTTCGCGGCAACGTGAACTGGATGAATGCGCGGCAGTCGATTCTGGCTTCGCCGCTGTTCGGCGACGATATCAAGAAGCTGTTTCCGATCAATCCTCCTGGCGGAAGCGATTCTTCGTCGTTCGACAACGTGCTTGAACTACTGGTGCAATCGGGGCGCAGTTTGCCGCACGCGATGGCGATGCTGATTCCGGAGGCGTGGTCGAGCAATCCGCACATGAATCCGGACAAGAAGGCGTTCTACGAATATCACTGTTCGCTGATGGAGCCTTGGGACGGGCCGGCGGCAATTGCGTTCACGGACGGCAAAGTGATTGGCGCGACACTCGATCGGAACGGCTTGCGTCCGGCGCGGTATCTGGTTACGACCGACGATTTAGTGGTTCTTTCATCGGAGACCGGCGTGATGAAGGTGCTGCCGAAAGACGTGCGGATGAAAGGCCGGCTGCAGCCGGGCAAGATGTTTCTGGTGGATACGGTGGAGGGCCGAATCATCTCGGATAAGGAGTTGAAACAGCGGCTCTACACGCGGCAGCCCTACGCGAAGTGGCTGGAAGAAAACCAGATTACGATTGAGAAACTTCCCGAGCCGCCGCGCATTCACGGTTCCGACGACGCGACCATTCTGCGCCGCCAGCGCGCGTTTGGATACACGGATGAAGATTTGCGCATCCTGTTGACACCGATGGCGGCAACGGGTGACGAGCCGATCGGTTCCATGGGCACGGATACGCCGCTGGCTTGCCTGTCGGACAAACCGCAGCCGCTTTTTCACTATTTCAAGCAGCTTTTCGCACAGGTGACGAACCCGCCCATCGACCCGATTCGGGAAGAGATGGTGATGTCGCTCATCTCCTACATCGGGGCGGAGCGCAACATTCTGGATGAGACTCCGGAGCACTGCCACACGCTGAAGCTGCCGCATCCGATCTTAAACAACCGGGATCTGGAAAAGCTGCGCCGCGTTTCGCATGGAGATTTTCTAGCTACCACGCTGCCGACGCTGTTTCCTGTGGCGGAGGGCGAGCGGGGGCTCCGGCGATCGCTCGACGGTTTGGGGCGGCGCGCGTCGCTCGGGTTCCAATCGGGGTACAACGTATTCATTCTTTCGGACCGAGGGGTGGATCCGGATTACGCGCCCATCCCCAGCCTGCTGGCGCTGGCGGCGGTGCACAATCACCTGGTGCGGGAAGGCACGCGCTCCCAGGTTGCTCTGATCATAGAATCCGGCGAGCCGCGCGAGGTGATGCATTTTGCGCTGCTGATCGGCTATGGCGCGAGCGCGGTGAATCCATATCTGGCGATCGAAACATTCGAAGACCTGGGACGGCGCGGGTATCTGCCGGAAGGGGTGACGCTCGAGAAGGCGCTCTACAACTACATCAAGTCCGTGAACAAAGGCTTGCTGAAGGTGTTCTCGAAGATGGGCATCTCGACGCTGCAAAGCTATCGGGGAGCGCAGGTATTCGAGGCCATCGGCCTGAATAAGAAGCTGGTAGATAAGTACTTCACCGGCACGGCATCGCGGATCGAAGGCGTGGGGCTGGATGTATTGGCCGAAGAAGCGCGCATGAAGCACGCTTTCGCGTTCCTGCCGATCGGCGAAAGCGAGACGGAGCTATCGACCGGCGGCAACTATCAGTACCGCATCAACGGCGAGTATCATTCGTTCAATCCGCTAACGGTGAGCAAGCTGCAGCACGCCGTGACGCAATCCAGCTTTGAGACCTTTCACGAGTACTCCGAGCTGATCAACAATCAGAACCGGCATCTGTGCACGCTGCGCGGGTTGATGGACTTCAAAGCGGGAACTCCGATTCCGATCGATCAAGTGCAGGCGGCAAGCGAGATCGTGAAGCGGTTCGCGACGGGCGCGATGTCGTACGGCTCCATCAGCAAGGAGTCGCACGAGACGATTGCCATTGCGATGAACCGCATTGGCGGGAAATCGAACACGGGCGAGGGCGGTGAAGACGAGAGCCGCTTCAAGCGCGATGAGGACGGCAACTTGCGGCGGAGTGCGATTAAGCAAGTAGCTTCGGCGCGGTTCGGCGTAACCACGAATTACCTGGTGAACGCGGACGAGTTGCAGATCAAGATGGCGCAGGGAGCGAAGCCGGGCGAAGGCGGACAGCTTCCCGGCCACAAGGTGGATGAGGTGATCGCGAAGGTGCGGCACTCAATTCCTGGCGTGGGCCTGATTTCTCCGCCCCCGCACCACGACATCTATTCGATTGAAGATCTGGCGCAGTTGATTTATGACCTGAAGAACGTGAATCCGGCGGCGCGCATTTCGGTGAAATTAGTGGCTGAAATGGGCGTGGGCACGGTTGCCGCGGGCGTTTCGAAGGCACATGCGGATGTGGTGCTGATCAGCGGGCATGACGGCGGGACGGGAGCTTCGCCGCTGACCTCCTTGATGCACGCCGGGATTCCGTGGGAGCTGGGACTTGCCGAGACACAGCAAGTGCTGGTGATGAACGATTTGCGCGGGCGCATTCGCGTGCAGTGCGACGGCAAGCTGCAGACCGGGCGCGACGTCGCGATCGCGGCGCTGCTCGGGGCCGAAGAATTTGGCTTCTCAACCGCGCCGCTGGTAGCGCTGGGCTGCATCATGATGCGCAAGTGCCATCTGAATACGTGTCCGGTGGGAATCGCGACGCAAGATCCGGATCTTCGCGCCAAATTCAGCGGGCAGCCGGAGCACGTGATCAATTTCTTCTTCTACATCGCCGAAGAGCTGCGGCAGATTATGGCCGAGCTCGGGTTCCGCAATCTGGACGAGATGGTGGGCCGAGTCGACAAGCTCGATTTCCGTAAAGCTGAGCATCACTGGAAGGCTCGCGGAATCGACTTCTCGAGCATTCTCTACAATCCTCCGATGCCGGGGCGGGTGGCGCGGCACCGCGTGCAGGCGCAGGACCATGGCCTCGACGCAGCGCTGGATTACAAGCTGATCGACCATGCGCGCGAGGCGATCGATTCGAAGACGCCGGTCGAGATCCAGCTGCCGATCCGCAACGTTCACCGGACGGTGGGCGCGATGCTGTCGGGAGAAATTGCGCGGAAGTACGGCTCGGCCGGGCTACCTGATAACACGATTCACTGCAAATTTACGGGTTCGGCGGGCCAGAGTTTCGGCGCGTTTCTGGCCAACGGCGTGTCGCTGGAACTGGAAGGCGATGCGAACGATTACGTGGGCAAGGGTCTCTCCGGCGGCAAGATTACGGTATATCCGCCGCGCACGTCGACGTTCCTGCCGGAAGAGAACATCCTGATCGGTAATGTGGTGTTGTATGGCGCGACCAGCGGTGAAGCATTCTTCAATGGCGTGGCAGGCGAACGATTCGCCGTACGGAATTCAGGTGCGACGGCCGTGGTGGAGGGGCTCGGCGACCATGGCTGCGAGTATATGACGAACGGCCTGGTGATCGTGCTTGGCAAGACGGGGCGCAACTTCGCGGCAGGGATGTCGGGCGGCATCGCTTATGTTCTGGATGAGAACGGTGGGTTCGGAAACGAACGGTGCAATCCGGCTTCGGTGGAGTTGGCAGCGGTAAGCGATGCCCAAGACCAGCGGCTGCTGGAGACCTGGATACTACGGCACATCGAAGCCACGGGAAGTCCACGCGCCAAGTGGATCATCGAGAACTGGGCGGAGATGCTGCCCAAATTCGTAAAGGTGTTCCCGCATGAATATAAACGTGTGCTGCAGAAAGCCCAGGCGGTGCGGCACATTCCGGTTCAGAGCGAGATGATGCAGCCGGCAGTGCACCAAGGACAAGCGCACCATGGGTAAGGACACCGGTTTCAAAGAGTACCCACGGGAATTGGCGCCGCGGCGGCCGGCGAATGAGCGGGTGAACGACTGGTTCGAAATTTACCTGGACTTCCCGGAAGAGAAGCTTCGGAAACAAGGCGCGCGCTGCATGGATTGCGGAGTGCCGTTCTGCCACACCGGCTGCCCGGTGAACAATATTATTCCGGACTGGAACGATCTGGTGTATCGCGGGCGATGGCGCGAGGCGCTGCGGACGCTGCATGCGACGAACAATTTTCCGGAGTTTACGGGACGCATTTGCCCGGCGCCGTGCGAAGCGGCTTGCGTGCTCGGACTTATCGAACCGCCGGTGACGATCAAGCAGATCGAGAAGAACATCATCGAGCGCGGTTTTGCGGAGGGCTGGGTGATTCCGGAGCCGCCGTCATCGCGGACGGGCAAACGGGTGGCGATTGTGGGATCGGGTCCGGCGGGGCTTGCCGCGGCACAACAACTTTGCCGCGCGGGGCATTGGGTGACGGTGTTCGAGAAGGCCGACCGGATTGGCGGCCTGCTGCGCTACGGCATTCCGCAATTCAAAATGGAGAAGCATCTGGTGGACCGGCGGCTGAAGCAGATGGAAGCCGAGGGCGTGGAGTTCCTGCCGAATTCTCATGTCGGACAGAACGTTGCGTGGGAGGATCTGCGCAAGGACTTCGATGCGGTGCTGCTCGCGGGCGGCGCCGAGAATCCACGGGATTTGAACGTGCCCGGGCGCAAGCTGAACGGCATTCATTTCGCGATGGACTATCTGCCGCAGCAAAACAAAGAGTGCGAGGGCGACGTGATCCCCGACACGGATCGCATTCTGGCGACGGGTAAGCGCGTGGTGATCATTGGGGGCGGGGACACGGGCGCGGATTGCCTGGGTACGGCGCACCGGCAAAAGTGCGCGTCGGTGCATCAATTCGAGTTACTGCCGATGCCTCCGCTGGACCGATGCCCGAGCACTCCGTGGCCGCTCTGGCCGATGCAGTTGCGCGTCGAGGGTGCGCATGAAGAGGGCGGCAAGCGCGAGTGGAGCATCGCCACGACCGAGTTCACGGGCGATGCCGGTGGGACCGTGAAGCAGCTTCACGCGGTGAGAGTGGGTTCCGCGCCTAAGTTCGAGCCGGTTGCGGGCACCGAATTCACAATGGAAGCGGACCTGGTGCTGCTGGCGATGGGCTTTACGGGTCCGGTTCGCAAGGGCCTGCTCGACCAAATCGGGGTGGATCTCGACGCCCGCGGCAATGTAAAAGCCGACAGCGATTACATGTCGACCATGCCGGGAGTGTTTGCGGCGGGCGATGTGCGGCGCGGTCAATCGCTGGTAGTGTGGGCGATTGCCGAAGGACGTCAAGCGGCGGCGGGCATCGACCGGTACTTGCTGACGGATGGCTAGCGGGGGCGTCGGTATAATCACGGCTGTATAATCTAAGATATTGCACGCCAGGCCCCATGACCGAACCCGCGCATGAAACTTACGACGTCGCCATTCTTGGAGCGGGCTTCGAAGGCGGCCTGCTAGCGACGATTCTGGCGCGGCAGGGCGCGAAGGTAGTTCTGCTGGAGAGCGGCACGCATCCGCGATTCGCGGTTGGGGAATCCACCGTGCGGCACGTGTTTCGCATGCTGAAGATCATCGGCGAACGTTACGACGTGCCGGAGATCAAGGAGAAATTTAGCTCGGCGGACGCCATTCACAAGCACGTGACCACAACGTGCGGCGAGAAGCGGAACTTCGGGTTCGTGTATCACCGCGAGGGCCAGCAGCAGAATACGAAGGAGTGCACGCAACTGGTGATTCCTCCGTTTCGCGAAGGCTACGAGGCGCATCTTTTCCGGCAGGATACCGATTCTTTTCTGACGCACGCGGCCATCAACCATGGCGCAACGGTGCATTACCGGACGTCGATCGCCGATATCGACATCCAAAAAGACGGCTGCACGCTGACCAGTTCGCATGGCGACGTTTTCAAGGCGCGATACGTCGTGGACGGGTCGGGGTATCGATCGGTGCTGGCGATGAAGTTCAAGCTGCGCGAAGAGCCGAGCCGCTGCAAGACTTTTTCGCGCAGCCTGTTCACGCACATGCTGAATGTGAAACCGTACGATGCGACGGTGACGCCGCGGGGCGCGCACGGCATGCCGCAACCCTGGCATAGCGGGACTTGCCACCACATCTTCGACGGCGGCTGGCTGTGGGTGATTCCGTTCAACAACCGCGCGGGGTCGACGAATCCGCTGGTGAGCGTGGGCTTGCAACTGGATCCGCGGCGGTGGCCAAAGCCGCGCGACATGTCACCGGAGCAGGAGTTCCGGCGGTTTCTGGAACAGCATCCCAGTATGGCGGCGCAGTTCGAGAATGCGCGCGCGGTGCGCGATTGGGTGTCGACCGAGCGCCTGCAGTTTTCAAGCAAGCGCACGGTGGGGGAGCGGTATTGCCTGATGGCGCATGCGTCGGGGTTCATCGATCCGCTGTTTTCGCGCGGTCTTCCGAACGCGTGCGAGCTAGTCAATGCGCTGGCGGTGCGGCTGCTGCGGGCATTTAAGGATGACGATTTCTCACCCGAGCGCTTCGACTACCTGGAGCGGCTGCAGCAGATCAACCTCGATTACAACGACCGGCTGGTGAACTGCGCTTACATCTCGTTCAAGGATTTCGAACTGTGGAACGCATTTTTCCGGGTGTGGGTATTGGGCGTGGGGTTGGGCGATTTGCGTTTGACCAGCGCGCACCGGCGCTATACGGCGACGCACGATGAAGCGGTGCTGCCGGACGCGGAAGAGCCAATGGGGCTGTTCTTCGCGCATCATGCCGGATACAAAAAGCTGTTCGAGGATGCTTGCGCGAAGGTGGAAGCATTCGAAGCGGGAGCCGTATCGGCGCGCGAGGCGGCGAGATGCATTTTCGCATTGGTTGCGGCGGCGGATTATGCAGCTCCGGCTAATCGCCTGGCCGATCCGCAGAAACGCTATGTGGATCAAGGCGACACGGTGACGATGGTGAAGACGGTGGCGTGGCTTCTGACGTCGGCGCCGCCGGATATTAAAAAGATGGGCGGCGGGGTGTTGTCGGACTTGAATCCGCGAAGACTGATTACGCGCAAAGTTGCGGCGGAGCCGTCGGCGATCTAGGCGATGCGGTTTCTGGCGCACGGGTTCAGTGCGCGTTTCTGGGCTTTGATTGCGGCCACCTTTCTGGGGTTTCTGGGCATGGGGACGGTGCTGCCGGGACTGGCGCCGCATATTCGTCACGATCTGGGCGGATCCGACCAAACGATCGGGTTCGTGATCGGCACCTTCTCATTTGTCGCGCTGGCGAGCCGTTTTTTCTCGGGGCCGCTGGCGGACCGGCGCGGACGCAAGGTTGCTTTTCTCAGCGGGCTGATGAGCTGCGCGGTCGCGGGTGTCGCCTATCTGCTGCCGCTGGGAATTGCCGGGGCATATATCGGGCGTGTCTTTCAGGGGTTCGGCGAAGCATGCTTATATACGGGCGCGGCGACGTGGGTGGTGGACGCGGCCGGCATTGACCGCAGCGCGCAGGCGCTGGGTTATTTGAGCAGCGGAATCTGGGGCGGCATCTCGGCCGGACCGGTGGTCGGACACTTTCTCGGAACGTTCGAGCATGCCGCGATGATGCAGGTCGCGACGGCGCTGGCAGCATTCGCGCTGTTGTCGCGCGTTCCCGAGGAGTACCGGCCGGCGGCAGTGGTGGGACGCAGGCGGTGGATTCCCAGGTCACTGGTTGCGCCGGGGATCGCGGTCGGCTTGGTAAACGTACACTATCCGGTGATCGCGGGTTTCCTGATTCTGCACCTCGCGCGGCATGGAAATTCGGGGCCGGCGGCGTTCTCGGCCTACGCGCTGATGATTCTGTTCTCGCGATTCTTTTTGGGCGGGCTGCCGGATTGCATACGGCCCAGCATCACTTTTTATGGCGGTTTGGGAGCGATGGCGGTGGGTTTGGTGGCGATCGCGACGGGACCGGCGCCGGCGGTTGCGGTGGGAGCGACGGCACTGCTCGGTTTGGGCTTCTCATTCCCGTGGTCTTCGATCGCGTCGACGGTGTTGCGCAGAACGCCGAATGGCGAGCGCGGCTCCGCGGTGGGAGTGCTCAGCGCATTCTACGACCTGTTTGTGGGCCTGAGTTCGTTCGCGGCCGGAATGGTCGCGAAGCGCTGGGGATATCCGGCGGCGTTCACCATGGGGGCATTGGCACTGGGTGCCGCGGCGGTTGCCGGGAGGTTCGTGTTCCCTGCCCGCGAGGCTGCCGTGGAGACCCCGGACGAAGTGGTAGCATAGCCAGCGTTATGAAGAAATTTCTCTTGCTCACGATGGTTGCGGCCGCGGTGCTTCCGGCTGCCGAACACGGCTACACCTCGCTGTTCAACGGCAAAGATCTGACGGGCTGGAAGCCCAACGAGCATGTGGAGACGTGGTCGGTGAAGGATGGCGCGATCGTGGCTCACGGGAAGCGCAGCCACTGTTTCTATGTCGGCGATTTTCACAACCACACCTTCAAAGATTTCGAGCTCAAGGTGGATGTGTTGACACTGCCGGGGTCGAACGGCGGGGTTTATATCGAAACCGACTATCAGAACGAAGGATGGCCTGCAAAGGGGTTCGAGGTGCAGGTTAATAACACCTTCAACACCGATCCTCGCAGGACCGGAAGTCTCTATGAGGTGAAGGACGTCAGCGAGCAAGTGGCGCCGGACAACAAGTGGTTTACCGAGGACATTCTGGCCAAAGGCGACACCATTACGATCAAGGTGAACGGGAAGGTGGTCTCGAAGTGGACGCAGCCCGCGGACTGGAACGGTACCAAGGATTTCGCCGGACGTCGCATCGGCGCGGGGACGCTGGCACTGCAAGGCCACGACCCGGGAAGCACGGTGTATTACAAGAACATTCGGATCAAGCCGCTCGATTGAGTGGTCTTCCAACTGCTCGCAATCTTCCGCACTTACAAAACGGAAGACCATGCGGACTCTATCCTTCTCTCTTATTATTTTCGGTACGCTCGCACAGGCTAGCGTGCTCACTTATCACAATGACAATTTCCGCACGGGGCAGAACCTGGGCGAAAAGATTCTGACGCCGGCGAACGTGAACGCGGCGACTTTTGGCAAGCTGCTGAACTTGGCCGTAGACGGCAAGGTGGACGCGCAACCGCTGGTAGCGGACCCGATTACGATGGCGGGGATAACCAATCGTACGGTGGTGTATGCCGAGACGGAACACGACAGCGTTTATGCGTTCGATGCCCAAACGGGTCAGCAATACTGGCACGTTACGATGCTGAAGGCGGGCGAGACGCCTTCCGACGACCACGGCTGCGGACAGGTCACTCCGGAGATTGGCGTGACGGGGACGCCGGTGATCGACCGGAAAGCGGCGCCGCACGGCGTGATTTACATCGTGGCGATGAGTAAAGATTCCACGAATCACTACCATCAGCGGCTGCATGCGCTGGACCTGACGACCGGCGCGGAGCAGTACGGCGGGCCCGTGGAGATTGCGGCGACGTACCCCGGAACGGGAGACAACAGCAGCAACGGAACCGTGGTGTTCGATCCGGGACAGTACAAAAACCGGCCGGGGCTGCTGTTGTTGAATGGCGTAATTTACACGAGTTGGTCATCGCATTGCGACATCCGGCCGTACACCGGCTGGACCATCGGTTACAACCAGACGACGCTGGCGCAGACCGCGGTATTCAACTTCGCGCCAAACGGGAGCGAGGCGGCAGTGTGGGCGAGCGGCGCTGGTCCGGCCGCGGACCCTTCGGGAGCGCTCTATTTCCAAATTGCGAACGGGACCTTCGACACGACACTGAACACTCAGGGTTTCCCGAACAGAGGCGATTTTGGAAATGCCTTTGTGAAACTGCGGCCCAGCGCGGGGAAACTCAATGCGGTGGATTACTGGACCATGTACAACACGGTTGCGGAATCGAATGCGGATGAGGACTTGGGGTCGGGCGGGATCATGCTGGTGCCGGACGTGACCGACGCCAACGGGAAGATTCGCCACCTAGGCGTTGGCGCGGGCAAGGACCGGAACATCTACGTGGTGGATCGCGACCGTATGGGCAAATTCAACCCGAACAACAATTCCAACATCTATCAAGAGCTGCCGCTGGCCTTAAACGGCCAGGAATACGCGATGCCGGCGTGGTTCAACGGCTACGTGTATATCTGCGGCGTGAATGACGTGATTCGCGCTTTCAAGGTGAACAACGCGCTTCTGTCGACGACGCCGACATCGCAGTCGCAGACGGCATTCACTTATCCGGGGGCGACGCCTTCGATTTCGGCGAACGGCGCCACGAACGGAATTCTGTGGGCGGTGGAGAACAAGAATCCGGCGGTTCTGCACGCTTACGACGCCAACGATCTGGTTACGGAACTCTACAACAGCAACCAGGCCGCGGGCGGGCGCGACCAGTTCGGCGCGGGTAACAAATTCATTACTCCGGCCATCGAGAACGGGAAGGTGTTCGTGGGAACGACTAATAGTGTAGCGGTGTTCGGATTATTGAAGTAACGCTGAAACGACATTACCCGGAAGCGCAAATTCTTAGATCAGGAAGATGGCGGGGTCATCTGGTTCCCTAAGATGAGCCAAAATTCTAACGAGCAGTTTGATGTCGCCATTATCGGCGCAGGATTTGAGGGCGGTTTGCTGGGAACGATTCTGGCCGCAAACGGCGCCAAAGTTCTGATGATCGAATCCGGGATGCATCCGCGGTTTGCGGTGGGTGAATCGACCGTACGCCACGTATTCCGCATGCTCAAGATCATGGGCGAGCGCTTCGACGTTCCGGAGATCACCGAGAAGTTCAGCTCCGGGCAGGAGATCCATGACCACGTGACCACGGCTTGCGGAGAAAAGCGGAACTTCGGCTTCATCTATCACCGGCCAGGTGAGAAGCAGGTGCCGGAGCAATCGACGCAGCTTGTCATTCCGCCATTCCGCGAAGGGTACGAAGCGCATCTTTACCGGCAGGATATCGACTCATTTCTGACTTACTCGGCGGTGGGCCACGGGGCGACGGTGAAGTACAACACGCGCATCGCGGAAGTACATATCGACGACAAAGAGGCGAAGATCTCGACTACGAGCGGCGATGAGTTCAAAGCGCGCTACGTGGTGGATGGATCGGGCTACCGTTCGGTGCTGGCGAATAAATACGGAGTGCGCGAGACGCCGACGCGGTTGAAGCACCACTCGCGATGCCTGTTCACGCACATGGTGAATATCACCCCTTACGACGACTGCGTGCCGAAGGGGACCTTTAAAGAAATGAAGGAGCCGTGGTACAGCGGCACGTGCCACCACATCTTCGACGGCGGCTGGCTTTGGATTATCCCGTTCAACAACCGCGAAGGATCGAGCAATCCGCAGTGCAGCATCGGGCTGACGCTGGATACGCGGCGGTGGCCGAAACCGGCGGATATGACACCGCAGCAGGAGTTCGACGCGTTCCTGCAAAAATTCCCGGCGATGGCGCCGCAGTTTGTCAAGGCGCGGACCACGCGCGACTGGGTGTCGACGGACCGCCTTCAGTTCTCATCGACGCAGGTGGTGGGCGACCGGTGGTGCCTTTCGGCGCACGCATCGGGGTTTGTCGACGCGCTGTTCTCGCGCGGACTTGCGAATGCGTGCGAGTTCACCAACGCCGCCGCGGGACTGCTACTGAAAGCGATCAAGGACGACGATTTCTCCAAGGAGCGGTTCGAATATCTGGAGCGGCTTTCGCAGACCAACATCGACTTTAACGACATGATAGTGAACTGCGCGTTCATCTCATTCCGCGACTTCGATCTGTGGAACGCATGGTTTCGCGTCTGGGCGCTGGGCGTGGGATTGGGCGATCTGCGGCTGACGGCTTCCTACCGCAAGTTCCGCAATACACATGATGTCGCGGTGCTGCCGGACGCGGAAGAGCCGATGGGAGTATTCTACGCGCATCACCAGGGCTACAAGGACTTCTTCCTTGATGTGGTAGCGAAGATGGAAGCGGTGGACGCGGGGCTGGTGGGCCCGAAAGAGGCGGCGGCTTACATCTTCGCGAAGATTGCCGAGGCGGACTTCCATTCGCCGGCCAACAAGATGGCGGTTCCGGACGCGCGCTGCATCAACGTTGGGGACCCGATCACGCTGATGAAGACGGTGGCATGGGCGCTGACGTCGGCGCCGCCCGAGATCAAAGAGTACACGCTGGGCGTGGTGGCGGACCTAATTCCGAATCGCTTTACAGCGAAGCGGGCGCAAGCGGTGGCCGCTCGCTAAGGCGAAGTGATCTGGACGTCGGCGGTGGCGTTCTGCCAGTCGGGCAGTTCGTAGACTTTCAACTTAGTCGTCAAGGGCGCGGTCATCTCCCGGGATTCGTTCGCGCCCAATGACGGCAGCTTGAAGGTGAAGGTGCCGACAGAATCTTCTTCCGAGCGCGCGGTGCTGGCCCACAACGTGACGTTGCCGGCGAGATCGGGGAGCTCGGCGTTTCCGTGATTCACGACCAGGAAGCGGGCGAGCGGCTTTTTGCGGGCATCCTGCGTAAGTCGGATGCCCACGACTTCGATATATTTCTGCAGCGGGTTGGTGCCTTTGGCGCGCGCGGTGGGCGTTGGGGCGACGCCATCGGCCGTGTTCTTGTTGCTGAATCGCTGCCATCCGTAATAGATCGCGGAGCCTAATCCAAGAAATGCCAGCGCGAAGATGATTCCCATGAGCCATGTGGGAAGGCCGGGGTGATTCGCGGGAGCGGGCGGATGGTAATGCGGCGGGGGTTGCGGCGGCGCGTAAACAGGCGCAGGATTGTACGCTGCCGGCTGCGGCGGGGGCGGCGAAACGTAAGCGGGGCGCGGTGGCGCGGGTGGGACGTAGGCTTGTGGCGGCGCAACGTTTTCGACGCTCGGCGCGGCAGCGGGGAGAGCTTCGGCGGCGACTCGCTCGCGTTCCTTACAGGCGGGGCATTGAGTGACAGAGGGCGGATTTTCGCGCCCGCACTTCGGACAGATCCATGAGAACATGTTGGCTCTTTCAATTTACCGCAGCGTCAAAGACGCCGGTATCGACGTGTCCGTTGCGCTTGATCTGAACGAAGATGCGGAATTTTCCGGGGCTGGGGAAGCCGTAAGGGAAAGACACGGTAGCAGGGGGCGATGGACCCGGGTTCATGCCGGGCATGCCATCGGCCAGCATGAGCGCGGCCATGGAGACGGAACCGGCGGGATGCACGTGGGCGAAGACGTTGCCATCGGCGCTCACGAACTCGGCGTGACCGGGCATCCCCATATATAGCTGCATGTCGGTGGCGGGCTTCCCTGCCCCGTCTTCGACACGGAATTGAAAACGGTAGAGCCGGCGCGATTGCAGCGGCTGCGGATCGCGGATCCAGACCATGCGGAAACCATCGGCGAGGGGGGCACCCTTATCAACGGCGGTGCGCGAAGTGTCGGCATCGGAGATTGGCGATGCAGTGCCGAAGGAATCGTCCGGTTCGAGCGCGCGGCCGGGGATGGAGAGAAGGTTGACTTCGGAGACGGCGGTTTCAGCGAAGCCATTCTTGTGCACGACGTCGGCGAAGACTTTGTAATGGCCGGGGTCGACGGTTGGCAGGGCGACGGTGAAATGGCCGGGCTCCGACGCGTTGAGCACTTCATCGGGATGCAGGTGCCAGAGCCGATCCATTGCAGGCATCCGAATCAGAAAGAGATGCATGAGGTGGTTGTGATCGGGCACGAGGTCGTCGAGCTTGCGAAAGCCTTGCCAGCCCTCATCGCGGAGACGCAGGTCGAGCCGATTTCCATAAGTCAGGTGTGCATCGAGGCCGAGCGGTTTATATAAGTTGTCGCGATAGTCGCCTTCCTGGGAACGCCACCAGTGATTGCCGGCCCAGAGCGCGAGTATGCAGAGCACGGAGCTGACGGCCATGACGATGTTGGCGCGGCGGCGCATGGCGGGAAGCGGGGCGACACCAGCGTCGAGGCGGGCTTCGCGGACGCTGGCCCCGACGATGCTGACCAAGCCGATGACCAGAAACGCCATCAAGCCGAATAAGAGGATGGCGGTGGGCTTCTGCATGGGGCGGACTTGCGAGGCGATGGCGGGGATCGGGATGGAGAGCGCGCCGGGGCCGCGCGTTCCATCGACTTGTGCACGGACTTGCCAGGAGCCGAAGGCCATCAACCAGACCGAGCCGGTGTAGAACTGCGGATCTTCCTTGGAACGCTGCAGGAGATCGGGCGTGGGCGGATATTTTTTGGCGATGCCGGTGAGGGGGATGGGGACGACGCGGATCTGGCTGACGTCGGGAGCGGTGGTGCGGATTTCAACTTCGGCGATGCCGGGGATGACGACGGGCGGGCGGAGAGTGACGAGCAGCGGGTAGGGGCCGGCTGAGCCTTCGAGGAAGACGTCGGGGCTGCCGACATGGGCGGCGGCTAGGGTCGAGAAAAGCAGAAAGAGTGCCGCGCGTGCCGGAGTCACTCTTGGGATTATGGACTATTTTGTGGGCCGCTGATGAACGCGGGTGGACGCGGATAAGAAACGACTACAGTAAGTGGCGCAGCATCCCCTGCTTGCGCGCGGTTATAAACCAGGGTCGCGCGCCAGCCGTCCCGTCATTTGACCGCGAAAACCGGTGGAGCAACCTTGACAACCGTGACAGTCCACGCAATACTGAAGCCCGGAATCGGTCTCTACGTGGCCTTCGCATTATGGACCGTGGGTCGACTGAAATCTGTTGTGCCGAAACGAGGTCCCAACGATGTCTACGACCCGGTTATTTGCTGTTCTTACTCTGATTCCGCTTTTTCACGTCTTGCCGGCCCCGGCGCAGACGGGCGGCGATCCTTACGGAGGAATGACGCTAACCTCCGGGGGGCAGCACGTTGTCACCCGGTGCGCCGCCGCCATCAGGCCCCGCCATTTGCCCTGGAGGAACGGCCCCGGCTTGCGTTCTAACCGGCCAATATAATCGAAATCGTTCCGGCGCAAAAGTTTACGAGCCCGCGCTTGCGGCTTACACGACCGGAACAATTCCAAGCAAATTTACAAACACCGCCTATTTTCAGACGGACTCGACCGACTTCCTAGGAACCTACGACTACAACCCAATCATGGCTCAGCCGCTTTGGGTTAGTAACGTTCCGATCGGCAGTGGCTTCCCCAATGTACTCCTGGTAGCAAGCTTAAATACGTCAGTCTATGCGTTCAACGCCAACACTGGGGCAGTTCTTTGGAAGGACGTGAGGAGCACTAATTTAGCGAAGAAGAACTGCGGAAGCACATTCGGCACACCGATAATTCCAAACCCGAGCGGACAACCCGGCGTCACACCCCTCCCCTACTACGGAATAGTTTCCACTCCGGCAATTGACATTGCCGCGACCGGCCATCCGGTGGCATACATCGTTTCCGGCTGCGGGACGTCCACCTCGGCCAATGATTTGACTTGGTGGGTCAACGCAATCGATTTGACAAACGGCTCAGATCTTATTACTGGGAGCGGGACGATAGGTACCGGGATCACTCCAGCGACTTTCAACTCGGCGAACCAGTTGCAGCGGCCCGCTCTATTAATTCGGTTCGTCAGAAAAAATCGTGGGTGGACTCGGGTTCTGGCAGCTTGCCACGTGAGTGATAGAGGGCGAGTTCGAGGCAGCGGAAAGTCCGAAAGCCGTACGATTTTCTCATAGTGACTTTGGCTTTGTTATTCAGGCCCTCGACGACGCCGCTGGAAAAGAGCTTTTGGGCGTGGAAATAATTGAGGATCA
>JBBROU010000026.1:0-44801 GCA_038229055.1 Bryobacterales bacterium
CGATAAGCCCCAAACGAGCTTTGAACCTCGAAGTTGAATGCGCCCGATGGGAGCACCTCGATTGACTGACTGTTTGTTCCGGCGTACCCAGCTAGAAAATGCGCATTCCCGTTGTGTAGCAGTTGCGCGCTTCCCCAGCCCAGACAAAATACCCCCAAATCCACGTTCAGGTTCAACGATACGGTGCGCTGCGTCTCATTGATAACAAGAATCTGCCCGCGGCTGTGGGCCGTCGGATCGGTGGCTTGGCGCGTATTTCCATTGTCGAAAAGCGAGAGCATTTGGGTCCCGCCCGATTCGTACTCCGCGTCATGCTGGTGTGAAAACCAAGGGTGGGGATCTGTGGAAGTTATCTGAAAGTCTCCTCCATTGCCCAAGTGCCAGAGGACGTTTCCGCCACCGGTTCCATTTCTGTAATCGATCTTGATAATCCAGTCTTGATGACGCATGGAGATTATCAAATTTCCGTCCGATGGGATGTAATTGATGCTATTCGTATGCAGCCAATCGCTTGCCGTGCTCGCCAGAAAGAGGGGTGGGCAACTGGTGCTGGTGTTGTTAGTACAGGTCTCACCCAGAATCGCCGCGCGATTCACGTCGAGGTGGTCAAATGCGTTCCAATTCCAAGTAACCTGAAAATTCTGATCAAGATCAACCAACATGGCGCCCAGAACATCAACTGGGTGGCCTATGGAGGAACCCTGCGCGCCGTCGGTGTAAATGCGCTCTACCGAGGCTAAAACCAAAGTGTGCCTGTTAGCAAGTCGAATCGCTTCGTGGTGGAGCGACCCGATCGGCGGCTGTCCGCGAGCAACTAGTTGTTCCGAGATCCGGCCGGCGTTGGTCGCCCGAATTGTATTTCCCGCAAGGTCGATCTCAAGAAGGTTCTGGTAAGCCTGGCTCGGGAGAACCGAGCCTGGCCCAAACCCCTGAAGCAATATCGTCCCTCCCGCAACGGGCCGGGTGACGTAATTCAAATTCGTTCTTGAGTAATACCAAACCACGTTCCCCAAAAGGTCGATAGCCACCGGGAAGGTGTCTTGCCTCGGTGCTTCGGGAACATAGGTGTGCAGGAGAATTCCCTGTGCAAGAGAACTCTGCCCATTGGCGGCTATAAGGACAGTTCGGGTGGGAAACGGTACTGTGGGTATTCCGGTTGTAAAACCGATGTATGGCGCCTGAACTACCGAACTCCCAGTTGTGATCTCGTGCCGCATGTTGTAGAGCGTAGCGGCGCGCATACCCGCAACATAAAAATTCGAACTGAACCCCGGATTGCAGGCCTTCGACGACGTGACAAACGCATTCAGCGATCCGCCGCGTAAAAAGCGTACAAGGACCGAACTTCCAGCAGGACAGGATGGCGCGCTGTAGAGCGCGACAAGAGGGTTAGCGGTGGTCGATACCACGGCGGATGCACCGGTAACCCTCGAAGTAATAAGGAAAGTCGACAGCAGGCTTGTGGTTGCAAGTGTGCTGCGATTTCTCGCAATTACCTGAATTTGGTAAGTACCCTCCGTCTCGCTTTGCGCCCATGCAAAGACCGTGAGCGTGCTGAAGTCTTGAGTGATCTGCCAGCTGCCCGACATCGGCTTAAAACTGAACTGGAAATCCAGTTGGCCCGGATTCGTATCCGTTGCTGTTATAGTCCAATTGACCACGGTTCCTAACAACTGCGGAGATTTAACGTCGCTTTTCAGGGACGCAGTGAAGGCTCCCTTGGCATCGAAGCCGCCCAAGAAACTGAGGGCGACAGCAAACCACATTCGCGCACCTGATTGGTTGTTCACTGATCAACTCCTTTTCAGCTTAGGTAGGAAAGTATTTTCCGTCTGAAATGGAGTTTAAGCTGGATCGCAGGCGCTTTTACCTACGTAAGAACGTAGGCTTATGAGGTGCGTTGGGTCTTTTTCAGCACCGAACCGCGGCAATCTATGGGTGAATCAAATTCTGATAGTAAAGCCCAGTAGACGTAAGCGAGTGGCTAAGAAGCGCCGCGGCAAGCGCGCTGTTCGACATTCCCATCATGCTAGCCGGGGTTGACGTAGTCGGTACCTGGTCATAATTAAGATACGCGAAAAAATACTTGTCAAAGAACAGGCTCATGTAGTCGAACTGCTTAAAGTTGGCCGTTTTGTACATAGCGTCGATGAACTCTTGATCCAGCGGCGACCAGAAGCTGTAGGCATCGCGCGCATAGAGCTCAGTAGAAGTAAATCCTTTCCCAAGCTCGCTGTCGCGTACTTTATATAGCCACGCCTCGCTCATACCTACTTTTTTGCCGGCGGCACGCGCCGCGTCGGAAGCGGTTAGTATTCGCTGCAGAAAATCGGTGCCGTTATCGTTCACGGGATACACGTGAATGTCGAATAGATCTAAGCCAGGGATCTGAAGCATCGAAGACTGAAAGTCGAGGAAGTCGTGCTGCCAGGTTCCCATGCCGGCTCCGATGACAATCCCGGAGTGAAGGCCGGCCTTATTCAGATCGTTCAGAAAACCGGAGAGCATGGCGGCATCATTCGAAGCTGAATGAATCTGAGCAGATAAAGATGGAAGGGAAGTTCGAAGATCGTTTTCCTCGGTCTGCGGCTCGGCCTGCAGGATTAAGTAGTCGGGTTTGAGTTGCTGGGCTAGCGTCTGCAGAAGCGTGCTTCTTCCGGCCATATAGGAAGCCACGTCCAAAGTCTGATAAAACGAGGCAATGCTGGGTTGATCGGCCGGGTGTACAGCTTGGCTGTCGGCAATCAGCTTCAACCCACGGGCGTGAACATCGTTGGCTAGCTTTACATAGAAATCCAATGTCTGCTGGTAGTCGCCCGGGTTGTTGGCACCCGCGGGAGACGAATAATAGGGCTGATAGAGAATTGGAAAGCTGACCGTCAGCTTAACAGCCTTAACTCCCAGGCCCTGGAGCGCATCGAGGAACGGCGTCACGAATCGCGTGTAATAGTCGGGTTGCAGAATCTTACCCTTCGCCGAATTATCGGCGATGTACAGATCGGCGGCGAAGTTAACGGGGTAGTTAGACCCGTTCCAGGACGAGTCCAGCATCGCATTGAATCTGTCCAGATCGTCCTTGAGTTGGGAATAGAGGTCCTGAAACTCCGCCGGGACTTGTACCGCGGGCGTGGCGCCTGCGATGGCCATGGTGACGGCTGGCGTGCTTGTGATGCCTCCCTCCGACAGTTGCACCGAAACGGAATCGCCTCCAGGAGCGTTCGCGGGAATCTGTGCATTGATCTGGTTCACACCCACAAATTGCGGCGAGAGCCCTGCAAAAATAACATTGGTCGAAGCCTGACCGCCAAAAAGGACGGTCGGCGTGGTGGCGGCCGTTCGCAGCAGATTGTCACTCGCGGCGGGCGATGTGCCCGTCGCAATCGATGGCGTTACCGTTCCAAGACCGGTCCCAAGAATAATCACGACGTCACCGGGTTTTGCCGGGTGGGTCGTCAAACCTGGCACAGATCCCGCCCGGGCCGCCAATGTTCCGTCGAGATTGATCGCGATCGCCTGGCCCACGCCAAATGAAATCGAAAATATGCCAGGCGAGAACGGCCCGATGTTTAAAGTCTTCGGTGCCGACGTGCCTCCCGGCGTAGTCACAACAACGGTAGCCGCGCCATTTTGGGAGCCGCCCAATACTTCCCAGGGAAGCTGCGCGTTGATCTGGCCGGGCGCCACGAAGATCAGCGGCGCATCGATTCCATTGAATTTTACCGAGACGCCCGCCAGTGAAGTTGGCAGTGGGATGGCAGCAGCGCTTGTCGTGCTCGAGGCCAGATTCGTCCCGAATATGGAAACTAAGGAACCAGGAGTAACCACCTGGTTCTTGGCGAAACTCGCCGCGTTAATGACCCCTCCGTCGACCACCGCCGGCGCTTGGGCCCAGAGCTCAGGCAAAGCTGCTAATGCAACCAAAAAACCGACCGCCAAGCGCATATTTCGGTCTCCTACTGTGTTGAATTTTACCAATCATTCAAGGGTAAGACGATTTCGATTGCAATTGGAAGTAATGAACGTAGTTTTACGCACACGGCTTTGTTTCACTGGATTTTCAGAATTAGGGCAGAGGATTGCTAACGGGGAGGAGTTTGTCGTGTTTATTACATTTCGCTGGCGCCGGTTATTGATCCTGCTTACGATGAGTCTGCCCGGATGGACTATGAAGGAGGCTTTGACCGCGTCGCTATCGAGTGACTTGCCATCCCCGCAACTCATTGGAACTTCAGTCATTTGGACGGTTAACGCCACGGATACGAATCCCGGGCAACTGGATTATCAGTTCAGTTTCAAGCCCGCGGCCGGGAATCTCCAAATAACTCAGGATTTCAGCACACTCAGCACATATCCTTGGGTACAGAGCGAAACGGAAGGTTCGTATCAAATCCAAGTAATTGCCAGGAACCGCGGCACGCTCGCGACCGCTGTCGCCACCTCCACCTTTCAGATAGCCCCTAGAGTAACAGGAACTTCCGCGGTTGCTTCACCCACGGCGAACCCTCTGGTTGCGCTCTATAGCGCCCCCTCATGCCCGGCCGGAAGTTCGGCACGGGTGCGTTTTCAGCAATCGGGTTCAACTACCTCGTCAGTCACGTCCTCAAAGCCCTGCAATCCTGGGTTCAGTACGAATTTCTATGTTGCCGGCATGCACAAAGCCTCAAGTTACCGCTTGCGGCATGAAGTAATTACGGGAAAATCGGTCACCGTTTTTCCCCAAATTTTATTCAAGACCGGAAAGCCTACGGTGCCCCTTCCGGCGGTGAGTGTCCTCTTAACCCCCAACCTTAAGACTTCTCTCGGAGAAGGCATCGTGCTGCACACTTACGTTCCCGAGACTCTTAAGATTCCTACGTTCCCCGTCGCCGTGGACCTACATGGGGACGTCGTCTGGTATTTTCCCAATGTTGTGGGATGGGGATATGTCACTCGGCCCCTGCCCGGAGGCAATCTGCTGTTTATCGGGGATGGGCCCGGTTCAGTTTACCCCTCTCAGAAATATCAGATCCTGAAAGAAATCGACCTCGCCGGAAATACGATTCGCATCACCAATGCTGCGCGACTTTCCGAGCAGTTGCTTGCCCGCGGCCAGCAATCGATTGGAGCTTTCAACCATGAAGCCATTCGCCTTACAAACGGGCATACGCTGGTGCTCGCTACCACCGAACGGATCTACACGGATGGCACGCAGGGTTCGTCGATCGGGAACCCGGTTGATGTGTTGGGCGAGATGGTCGTCGACCTCGATCAGAATTTTCAAGTCGTTTGGAACTGGAACGCGTTTGATCACCTGGATGTGAATCGCGCGGCGATCCTTGGAGAGACATGCAACAACGCGGACGGTGCCTGCCCGCCTTTATTCCTGGCGAGCACCGCTAACGATTGGCTGCATACAAATAGCATCGACTACATTCCCTCGGACGGAAACCTGCTGGTGTCGATACGCCATCAGGACTGGATCGTCAAGATCGATTACGCCAATGGAACCGGCAGCGGTAATGTGATCTGGCGTTTGGGGAATGCGGGCGATTTTCAAATCAGCTCTACCGATCCCCACCCCTGGTTCTCCCATCAGCATGATGCGGGATACGCTTTAGGCGGTACGCAGATTCTGTCGGTGTTCGATAACGGAAATACTCGCCAAGCCTCAGACCCGACGGCCCACAGCCGCGGACAAATCTTAAACATCAACGAGGCCCAGCGTCAGGCGACGTTGACTCTGAACGTCGATTTGGGAATCTTCTCCGTGGCTTGGGGAAGCGCGCAAATGCTCGAGAACGGGAACTACCATTTCTTGCCGGGCTATGCCGGGGCCAATACAAGTCAATCGATCGAGGTGCTCCCGTCGGGCACCTTCAACTATCAGTTACAGAGTGCGGCGGGGAGCTATCGCAGCTTTAGAATGCAGACTCTTTACGCGCCTTAACCGGCGGCTGTAACGCGATGTCGGATCATCGGCCCGTGATAGAATTCTCTGCGCCAATGCCCGTCTTCCCGCGCCGACAGTTCCTCCATCTCTCCGCACTCGCGGCCACGCAACTTCTCCCCGCGCGATACGCAAAACTCGCCGCGGCACTCCGCCGTAAGGTCAAGATCACCGACGTCAAAGTGATGATCGTTCGCGGCACCTGGGATTGGAATCTCATCAAGATTGAAACGGACGCCGGCATCAGCGGCATTGGTGAAGCTTACTGGGGGCCGGGAGTCAAAGACGTTATTCTCAAAATCTTCAAGCCGCAGCTTGTCGGTGAAGATCCCATGAACGTCGACAAGCTCTACACCAAAGTGCTGATGCGGAACGCCGGGGCGGGTGCCATCGGCGGCGTCACGGTCGAAGCAGCTAGCGGCATCGAAATCGCTCTCTGGGATCTCGCAGGTCGCCTCCTTGAAACTCCTGTCTGCAATCTGCTCGGCGGCCGTTTTCGCGATCGCGTCCGGTTCTACCGCACCATGCAGCTTCCGCCCCAGCACGTCGAAGATCCTGGTGCTTGGCGCGATCTGGTGGCCCGGGCTCGCGCCGAAAAATGGGGATGGACAGCTTTCAAATTTCAGGGCGACGGCATCCCCGGCGCGCTCGATCGCAATCACGAAAAACCTGGCCACGACCCTTACAACCGCAATCTCCTCGCCGGCGACGTCCGCCAGATTGTAAAGATGATGGAAGTCGTCCGCGGCGAGCTCGGCCCCGACGGCGAGTTCGCCATCGACCTCCACTGGCATTACGACACGCGCGATGCCATCACTCTCGCCAAGGCTCTCGAGAAGGTCAACCCCATGTGGATCGAAGACCCCGTGCCGCCAGATAATCCCGAAGCCATGGCCTACGTCAAGAAGCAGTCGCCAATCCCTGTCTGCACCGGCGAGAATCTCTACACACGTCAGGGATTCCTGAAGCTCATCGAGCTTCAAGGCTGCGACGGCGTCCACATCGATATTCCGAAATCGGGCGGCTTGCTCGAATCGAAGAGGATCTCCGACCTCGCCGACAACTATTACATCTGGACCGCGGCACATAATCCAGCCAGCCCGATCGGCACCATTGCGTCAGCCCATTCCGCGGCGGCGATGCGCAATTTCCGCGTTCATGAGCTGGCCAACTATATCGAGTGGTGGCCCGACCTCGTTATGAAAGAAGGCCCGTTCTGGGAGAACGGATATTTCACGATTCAGGACAAGCCCGGTTACGGCATCGAGATCAACCCGGATGTCGCCCGCGCGCACCTTGCGCCCGGCGAGACTTGGTGGGGCTGATTCACGCCGACTCAGTCCCCCTTCCATGCTAATCTTGAAACGGCCAAACTCAAGGTGTTTTCTAGCACCCTTAGGCGGAGGACCCAATTCATTCGGGAATGCCTAGTGACAGAGTACTTTCAAGCTCTAGCCCGTCAGCTAACTCCGTAGGCGAAATTGAGAGTGTCTTCGAAATCGAAGGTAACGGGGGATTGATTGCAAGTCAATAAGCCAAAGTCGTTGATCACGCCCAAGGTGGTCATCGCCACCACTGTAATGCTGTCGTTTATCTCCTTTTGGAGAGCGGCGGCGATCGTCCTTAGCGACATGGCGTCGTCGGCGTATTACGTCGGTGGCATCGCCGAAACCGCCGTCGGCAAGTCCGCGCCGTGGTTCATCCTGGCGATCATGCTGTTCTCTTACGCCGTGCGCTCCATCTATCTGGAGAGCTGCAGCCTGTTCGTGCGCGGCGGCGTATATAAGGTCGTACATGAGGCCATGGGCGGGACGCTGGCCAAGTTTTCCGTCTCCGCGTTGATGTTCGATTACGTGCTCACCGGTCCCATCAGCAGCGTGAGCGCGGGCCTTTATCTCGCCGGATTATTCAACGAATTGAGCGTTTATCTGCACTGGGGCTGGCAGGTTCCGACTCAATACTTCGCCGCTGGGTTCGCCATTCTCGTCTGCATTTATTTCTGGTGGAAGAACATCATCGGTATTCACGAATCGAGTGAAAAAGCGCTGCGCATCATGCAGATCACCACCGTGATGGTCGTGATTCTGATCGGCTGGTGCCTCGTTACCATTTTCGTGAAAGGCTACACTCCCGTCCCGGTCCCAACGCTCTCGACCATTCACTTTAGTCATGACGCGGTCGGCTGGCTCCGCGGCACCGTCGCTCCGAGCATCACTGTTATCGCCATCATGATCGGCCTTGGCCACTCGCTGCTGGCGATGAGCGGCTTCGAAACGCTGGCACAGGTCTATCGCGAAATCGCCGACCCCAAGCTGCCCAATCTCAAGAAGGCCGCGTTCGTCATCATCATGTACTCGCTGCTGTTCACGGCATTGGTGTCGTTCTTCGCGGTGATGATCATCCCCGATGGTGAGCGCGGCAAGTATCTCGATAACCTCATCGGCGGCCTCTCGATGTTCCTCATCGGACCCACGCCGGTCAAACTGCTCTTCCACGCCTTCGTGGTTTTGGTAGGCGTTCTGATCCTCGCCGGAGCGGTCAATACGGCCATCATCGGGGCCAACGGCGTTCTCAACCGAGTCGCGGAAGATGGCGTGCTGCCCGAGTGGTTCCGCAAGCCGCACCAGCGCTATGGCACTACCAACCGTCTCATCAACATGCTCGTCCTGATGCAGATCGGCACCATCCTGATCAGCCGCGGCGACATGTTGATGCTGGGTGAAGCCTACGCCTTCGGCGTGGTCTGGAGCTTCGCTATGAAGGCGCTCTCCGTGTTGTTGCTGCGCTTCAAGAACGATTCGCCGCGCGGCTACAAAGTGCCCTTGAACATCCGCATCGGCAAGACCGAAATTCCGGTCGGCCTCGGCCTCATCACCATCGTTCTCTTCCTGCTCGCCTGCATCAACGTGGTCACCAAAGAAATCGCCACCGTCTCGGGAGTCATCTTCACGCTGGTGTTTTACACCATGTTCGCGCTTACCGAACGGTACAATCAGCGGCGTCGCGTGGGCGCGCACAAAGAGCTCGAACAGTTCCGGCTCGATTTCAGCGAAGAAGTTTCCAGCGCTTCGGTGAATGTCAGGCCCGGCAGTATCCTGGTCGCGGTCCGTAATCCGATTCACCTCGAACATCTGGAAAAGACACTGGAAAAAACCGACACGCGCAAGGTCGATATTGTCGCTCTTTCGGTGCACCGGGTCACTCAGGCTGCGTCGGGCGAACACGACATCGAAGCCGAGCAGATCTTTTCCGGGCCCGAAACCGAGGTTTTCACCAAGGCGGTGACACTCGCCGAAAAAGCCGGCAAGCACATTGAGCTCCTGGCTGTTGCCGGTACCGATCCGTGGATGGCGATGGTCCAGACCGCTCAGAAGCTTCAGTCGTCACGCATCGTGACCGGGCTTTCCCCCCTGTTCGCCGAGAACCCGGCCGAGCAAGGTCAGGTGGTGGGTGCCGCGTGGGAGCAGTTGCCTTTGCCCCGGCCGTCGATTTCTCTTGAAGTCGTCCTCCCTGATCCCAATAAATCTCTCTACTTCAATCTCGGTCCGCATCCGCCGCGCCTTTGGCCGGAGGATATCGATTTGGTTCACCGGTTATGGCTCGAGCTCACGGAAAAAGGGCCGGGCGCCAAGTTGCGGCACCGTGATGTCGTCGGCGTTGCCTTGAGGCGCCTCGATCAGGAACTTCATTCCGGCTTGGAGCGCGAAGTGATGCAGGACATCCTCAAGGAAGTCGCGGAGCACCCGCCCGAGCCTCTGGTCCTGCCGGCCGTGAAGTCAAAATAATTCCCGCGAAACCGGCTACGGCTTGCAGGTAACTACCGGCAACGACGGCGGTCCTTCGCAAGGATGTCCTGTGAGCGCACCGCGCGCGCATTCAATGCTTTGACCGTAAATCTGGCCGAGCGAGTATCCCAGCCAAAACGCGTCTTGCACCTCGTCCGGACCGAGCTCGTATAGAGTCGAGAAACCGCTTACGCGCTCTTGCACTGCGGCCGCGCTCTGTTTCCGCGGACCGGCGCACTGCGAAAAGTCTTTACCCGAAAGCATCTTGCCCGTGGCGGCGGCAGTTGCGGCGATAACCACCGTGAGCAATTTTTGCGGAGCTACCGTGATCGTTTTTGGGCCTTGAGGTGTCATCATGTCCCAATGATTCCCGATTGGCATCGGAGCTCCGGCGGGCTCCAAACTCTTCGGGTAATCGACCACATGAAATTGCCGCCACGCCGGCCGCTGCGCGACGTTCGATAGCAAGTCTTCCTCGCCCGTAATCGCGGCATAGAGGAACCGGTGCAAAGCGTCGAACTGTATGTCATTGGCGCGCTGCAACACTTCATCGGCCGGCGGATTGATCACCAGCCTGTCGCCCGGCACCGCGCTGGCGTAGCCGCTCGCATCCGAAACAATCAGTATCGTGGGATGGTGCAGATACCATTCCATCCAATTCATCGCGGTCAGGTAGCGGCGAATTCCCTCGATCCCGAGGTTCTCGACAACACCACCGTCTATGAATAGATGCGGCCCAATGATCACGCTGTCCGGCGTGCGCTCCATCCAAGTCAACTCCATCGGCCCAAATGCGCCGGGGTATGCTCCCGAGGCTGAAACCGCGTCGGCTATGGGCAATTGATCCAGATTGGCAGCCGCACCGGAAGAGGTGATCACTTCGCGCGCTCGATCGGTTCCAGACCACATATTGGTGACGTTCACCAGAAGCGTCGGCGAATCGGCCAGTGATGCCAGCGCGCGGTTCCCGAAAAACACATCGCGGAAGTGCTCACGATAGATGCGAGACCCACTTTTAAAAACGCTGGCCATACTCAAAAGAGTGTCGGAAAGGCCGGGTTTCTGGCGGGCGAGGCTCGACGCAAACTCGCGCGGAGGCAGCCCGAGCGCGTACGCCGCCCCGATGATGCTCCCGCCCGATACCGTCGAAAGCAGATCGATTGGGACGCACTGCTCATCGAGCGCGGCCAATACTCCCGCATGGGTGAGCGCGGCGCGATAGCCCCCGCCCGACAGCGCCAGTGCGATATGGATTGGCTGGTCGCCAACCAACCAAGGCTCGCAGGTCCGTCGGGGCTGCGGTTTGGCGTCGAGCCGCGCCCGCACCGTCGCGCCGGGGTCTATTCCGGATGCAATTACCAGGCTTGCAAAGATCCACCCCGCCAGCAGCGGGCCGATAATCATTGCCGATGCCGTCCAAATCCAGCCGATTCTTCTTTTGCCTTCTAACACGATGGCCAAGCCGCGCTCCCCGGTCACGGTGGCTGTTCTGATCAATTCCACAAATGCCCAGCCAAGGCCAATGACGATGAACATCTGCGTTACGCGAAAGGAGAAATGGCCGATGGTCGATACCAGGAGCAGGCCTACGACGCCGCCGCATCCGAACCCGAGCCAGGCCAGCCACGCAAAGACGCCGCCCCGGCGAACGGGATCGGGCCCGTGAAGGCCGCTGTAAGCCAGCAGGTCGATTGCCCAACAAAGAATGAGCATGGAAATCAGGCCCACGGCGAGCGGCGGTCCGGACCCCCCGGCTGCAATCCAGCCCCATGCGCAAACCGCGGCCACGGCTAACTGGAAGACCACGCTTACCCTGATTACGACCCGGCCCCGGTATGCTATTTCATCGGCGTCGAGTGGTGGTTTCGAAATGTACGGGAACGGCGGCCTCACGGCAATTTAGCCGTCGCCCTATTGACCGCGAGCGCTCTTAAGACATTGGCGCTCTCTTCGATTTTGTCCTGGCGAAAAAGCATGCTCGCCAGGCCCTTGATGGCTTCGGGATCTTTCGGATTCTTCACGACCATCTCGCGATAGATCGCCTCGGCCTTTGCATAGTCGCGCGCGTTGGCGTACTGGCGCGCTTGATCTCTGGGCGGAATCTGTGCGCTCTGCCCCGAATGCGCCAAGCGCGCCGTTTGCGTCCGCGTAATCTGCCACATTACAAGTGCCGCGACGATCGCTATCAGCGCGCCCGCGGCCCCGATCCAGACCCGTTTCGATCGTGTACGGTGCGGCACTGCCGGACGTCGCGCGAGTTCCACCGCCAGCCGTTCCAACGTGGTGACAATACCCGCAATCGATTCGTCCGTCTTGGCTGAGTGCGCCTGCAACTCGCGCACAAGCGCCGCCTGCTGCGAAATTCGCTCTTCTACTACGTCTATGCGCCGGGCACTGTCGTGCTCCGTCTCGAAATCGGTCATCGAACCTTAGCGCGCCGCGGTGTCTTGCGCATTGGCCGCCAGTTCGGCATTCACCGCCGCGCCCACGATCGCCGTCTCCGTGCTCGTCGAAACCACTTCCAGCACGCTGCCTTGCAGTGGACTCATCTTCACCATGTCATGCAGATACTGCCCCATCAGACTGATTTCGATGAAGCGCGCGTTCGGTCCTGAGATAAAGAACCGCCCGGGCCCATCCAGGTGTATGCTCGTCGCCGTCGCCGCCGCCAGTGCCCGGTGCCACAGCTTGTAGAACGATACGCAGCGCGCGTCCCCCGTTCTCGCCGCCGCGAAAACTTCCTCCGGCTCCATGTCGAGAAATCGCAGGCGCATCGCCCGGTGACCCATGATCCCCTCCAAGTGGCCCTGTCCGCCGCACCCGCAGAACTGCTCTTTGGCATCGAGTGTTACAACGCTATGGCCCCCTTCCCACATGCCGTCCGCATGCGGATATCGCCCAAAGCCGATGCCGTTGCCGAGCGTCCAAACGCGAATGATTTTTTCCAACTGTCCGTGGATCGCCGCAATCCCCGCCGCCATCGCGTCGGCATCGTTCAGGATCAGCACTGGAATGTCCATTCCCAATGCCGCCCGCATCCCGTCACGCAGTTTCAGGCCTTTCACCTGCTGCAAATTCGGCGATTCCAGCACCACTCCGTCGCCAATGATCCCAGGAAATCCAATGCCGACCGCGGATATCTGATCGAGGCTGGCACCGCGTTCGCCGCACGCCGCTTTGATCAAACCGACAATCTCCGGCGCAATGTCATCGCACGGCAGACTGTGCAGCCCGCCCGCTAAATCCGCTGCCTCGGTTGCGGGATAAGTGTGAACGGCGCCCGCTACTTTGTGCCGTTCCACAAGGGCGACAGCGATCCGCTCCGAGGCAAGAACGCCGATACTAATCGACATAGACGATAACTCCTTTATTGAAACCGAGTTAGCTTATTGATCCCGTTAAACGCGGCAGCCTTGTAACATTCCGCCAGCGTCGGATAATTGAAAACCGTCTCGACGAAATAATCCACCGTGCCCCCCAGCGCGAAGACCGCCTGCCCGATATGCAGCAGTTCCGATGCGCCTTCGCCGATGATGTGCACACCAAGCAGCAGCCGCGTTTCACGGTGGAAAATAATCTTCAAACGCCCGGTAGTGTCACCGCGAATCTGCCCGCGCGCGATCTCGCGGTAGTAAGCCACGCCTACTTCGTAGGGCACATCCTCATCCGTAAGCTGCTCTTCGGTCTTGCCGATAAACGAAATTTCCGGGATGGTATAGATGCCGTACGGGTACAGCGCCGGATTGGAATGCACCGTGGTTCCAAAAGCGTGCGCCGCGGCAATGCGCCCCTGCTCCATCGAAACCGAAGCCAGGCTCGGAAAACCGATCACGTCCCCCGCCGCATAGATGTTGCACTGCTTGGTACGAAACTCCGCATCCACCGCGATGCGCCCGCGTGAATCCGCCTCAATGCCCGCCGCGGCCAGATTCAAATCGTCAACGTTGCCCTGGCGCCCCACGGCATACAGCAGCGCCTCGCCCGAAATCTTCTTGCGGCTCTGCAAATTCGCGACCACGCCGCCGCCCGCCGCCTCTTCCACGCTCTCCACTTCCTCGTTCATCCGCATAGTCACGCGATGGTCGCGCAGATGGTACGAAAGCGCCTCCACGATCTCCGCGTCGGCAAACTCGAGTAGGCGCGGACGCTTCTCCACCAGAATCACGCGCACGCCAAGCGTCGCGAACATGCACGTGTACTCCACCCCGATCACGCCGCCGCCGACCACGATCAGCGTCTTCGGAATCTCCGGCATCTGCATGATCTGGTCGCTGTTGATGATCGTCGTATTGTTCAGCGGCACCGCCGGAGAAACAGCCGGCTTGGTTCCGGTGGCGATCACTGTAATGGGCGCTTCGTAATCCGTAACACCGCGCGAATTCGTTACGCGCACATGTGTCGGGTCGATGAAACTTGCGGTCCCCGAAAGCACCTCGATGTTATTGCGTGAAAGCTGAGCTTGCGTCACGTCGACTTCGGTCTTGATTACATGCTGCACGCGGAACGATAAGTCGGCCATCGTGACCTTCTCTTTCACGCGGTAATTGATGCCGTACATGCTCTGGTAATAGAAGCCGGAAAAGTGCAGCACCGCTTCGCGCATGGTCTTGCTCGGGATGGTGCCCGTGTTGATGCAGGCTCCGCCGATCACCTCGCGCTTCTCCACCACGCAGACGCGCTTTCCGAACTTCGCGCCTTGAATCGCCGCCCGCTGACCGGCCGGTCCCGAACCGATGACCATCAGATCGTAGGTTTGCATGAAGTCTGAGGCCATTGTAGTCCCTAAGTGAAGGTTCGGCTCAGCTTCGCGATGGCTTCGATGTGAAATGTCTGCGGAAACAAGTCGACCATCGTTAGCTCATCCAGATGGAAGCCTCCCGCGAGCAAACCGGCCAAGTCGCGCGCCAGCGTCGATGGGTCGCACGACACAATCGTCATCCGCGCGGGTTGTAGCTCGTTAAGCCGCGCGACGGCAATTTTGCCCAAACCGCTTCGCGGTGGGTCCGCCAGCACAAAATCCGGCGCCGAATCGAGCGATCGCAAGTAGTCGTCCACGCTTCTCGCCACCGCGTTCAATTCCGCGCCGGCTTTGCGGGCATTCACAATGCAATCCTGAACCGCGCCCGTTCCCGATTCCACCGCCGTCACGCGTTCAAATTTCTTCGCCAGCGACACCGAGAAAAGTCCGACGCCCGCATACAGGTCCAGCGCCGATGTGCCCGCGGCATCGCCAATCGCAGCTTCCACTAACGGCGCGCTCAGAAACCGGTTCACCTGAAAAAACGATTCCCCGCCCACGCGGAATCCGTCATACTCCAGAGCTCCCGGCACCATGCCCGGAATTTCTTTCGCGCACCACTCAAAAAACCTACGCGCCACCGGCTGGCTTGTCTCACGAACATTCAACTGCACCTGGGATTCGTTCGTAAATATTTCGATTGACGTCACGAATTTCGGCCATCGGGAGTCCTTCAGCATCTTCCGCAAAATACCGATGCACTCATTGATCTTCGGCGAGCTGATGGGGCACTTCTCGATCGCACACAGCTTGTGCGACCCCATCTCCAGATATCCCAACTGCCGGTCGCGAATGTGAAACTGCGCGCGATTGCGGTATCCCCATGGCTCGCCCGTAATCGCTTCGATCTTGGCAGGCGGCTCGATCTTTCCCACATGCTGCAGCGTCTCCGCCAGAATCCCGCGCTTGATCTCCACCTGTGCCGCATACTCCGCATGCTGATAGTGGCACCCGCCGCAACGCCCGAAATAAGGGCACGGCGGGCCAACGCGATCGCTCGACGCGCGCAGCACCTCCTGCAAGCGCGCGCGCTGCACTCCGGAACTCGTTCTCTCCATCTCGGCCCGAACCTGCTCGCCCGGCAGCACGAGCGGCGTCAGCACAACCTGCCCGTCCACCCGGCTCAGGCCCGCGCCGCCATACACCAATTTCTCGATTGTCAGATTCATGCTGTTACGATGGGACTTCGACTTCTCACCCATGAAAGCACGTGTCCTCTCCGGCGTCCAACCTTCCGGAAATCTGCATATTGGAAACTATCTCGGCGCGCTCAGTAACTGGGTCCGCATCCAGCACGATTACGAGAGCCTCTTCTGCATCGTCGACCTGCACGCCGTCACCGTTTATCAGAAACCGGAAGAGTTGCGCGCGCAAATTCTCGAAACCGCGGGCATCTTCCTCGCTTCCGGAATCGATCCGAAAGCGTCCGCAATTTTCGTTCAGTCGTCGGTGCCGGGCCACGCCGAACTCGCCTGGATGCTGACCTGCGTCACGCCGCTCGGATGGCTTGAGCGCATGACGCAGTTCAAGGCCAAGGCCGCGACGCAACAGACCATTGGTGATGGCTTGCTGCAATATCCCGTGTTGATGTCGGCGGACATTCTTCTGTACCAGGCCGCAATCGTGCCCGTCGGCGACGATCAATCGCAGCATCTGGAGCTCACACGCGACATCGCACAGCGCTTCAACTCGCTCTATGGCGAAACATTCGCGATGCCCGCGACGAATCTCCCTAACATCGGCGCGCGCGTGATGGGTCTCGACGATCCCACGGTGAAGATGAGTAAGTCCGCGTCAGGCACGAACCACGCCGTCGCGCTGCTTGATTCGCCCGACCGCATCCGCAAGATCATCTCCCGCGCGACTACCGACTCAAATCCAGCCGTCGATTTCGAAACCATGGGCCCCGGCGTTCAGAATCTGCTGAACATCTTCCAGGCCTTCAGCGGCAACACTGCCGAACAGATGCGCGCTCAATTCGCGGGTCTGCGCTATGGCGATCTGAAGAAGCAAGTGGCCGAAATGGTGATCGCGCACCTGGAACCGTTCCAGGCTCGATACCGCGAGATTACTTCCGAACCGGGATATCTCGCGTCTGTCTTGAAAGACGGGGCCGATAGAGCGAATGCAATCTCTTACACCACCATCGACTTAGTGAAGCGTAGAATGGGGCTATACACATCGGAGGTGATGGTATGAAAGCGCTCTGCTTTACTCTCCTCGCCACCTTGGCAACCCTCGCATTACCCGGACACCTATCGGCAAAAGGACCCACAACTAAGATTGAAGTCAAAGGCCCAGGGATGGCGACTCCGATCGTAATCACCGACGCGGATATCCTCCAGGAGTTCCAAGTCTGGGCAGGCCCGGGGACCACCTCCAATGAGCCTCAAAGTCTGATCATTGATTGGTTGAAAGGGAGCATTTCAGAACCTTCGAAAGAACTCACGCGGTATGACGTGTCGTTCTATGCAAGAGTTCCAGAAAGCGAAAGGCTCGTGTATCTCGTTTCTTACTGCTACGATCCTTCCGCCGGAGAGGGTTACGTATACCTGCCAAAGAGTAACGTGGCAACGATCATGCATTTCAACGAGGGCCACTGGTTCTTCGCTTGGAAACGCTGGGACAGAGTTATACGACCTCTGATCGAGAAATTTCAGACTGTACCGCCGCACAATCCACACTAGCGGAGAGTTCGTCGCCTTTGTTATCCCGCCCGAACCGGGGTTGCCCCTAGATCTCAATCCACGCCCGTGCTATAATTCAGCAGGCTAACTTGCCGCCGGCAACTGTCGGGATCGGAGTGGATCGTGCAAAACGCGAACAAAAGAGACCTCCTGGTATCAAAAAGCTGGATACAAGCCGTCGCGATAGTGATTCTATTCGGATTCTTCATTCTTGGACTGCTCGCATACCGAACTTATACCGGTGAAGCGCCCATACCAGCCCGCGTGGTCGGACCCGACGGTCGCGTGTTGTTTACGCGCGACAGCGTGGTGGCCGGCCAGCAAGTCTTTTTGCGCAACGGCCTCATGGAATACGGATCGGTCTTCGGCCACGGCGCTTATCTCGGCCCCGACTATACGGCAGATTACTTGCGTCGCTCAGCGATGATTGCACTCGATTCTCACGGCGGAAAGGAATCGACAGGCTCCTCCAGCCAAACGGTTGCGGAGTTTAAAGAGAATCGCTACGACCCGGCAACAGGTGACCTTGCATTCACGGCCGCCCAAGCCGCCGCATATACGCAGTTGGCCGGTTATTACTTTTCATTTTTCAGTGAACCTACGACAAAGTTCGGCCTCCGCCCGAAGGCTATCGGCGATCGCGGCGAAACGGACCAGCTCACGGCATTTTTCGCTTGGTCGGCATGGGTAGCTTCCGCGCTCCGGCCCGGGACGGACCACTCGTATACGAACAATTGGCCTCCGGAACCGCTCGTTGGCAACCATCTCACAGCCGACGCGGTGGTTTGGAGTGTGCTCTCGCTGATCGCCTTACTTGGTGGAATCGGGATTCTCTTCGCCGCCTTCGGGAAGTGGAATTTCCTGGGATGGCATGGTCGCGAGCAGATGACCCTCACCTTTCGAGCACCCGACTCGGTGACCCTGACGCCCGCGCAACGCGTCTGCGGCGGATACTTCTTCGTAATGGCAGTACTGTTCTTGATCCAGACTGTGGTCGGGGCCGCTTCGGAACACTACCGTGCGGACCTTTCGACATTCTACGGTTTCGATCTCGCCCGGTTTCTTCCGTTCAACTTAACCCGCATGTGGCATTTGCAACTGGCTATCTTCTGGGTAAGCACGTCGTTCCTGGCGGCGGGAATTTTTCTTGCCCCAATGCTCAGTGGCCGTGAGCCGAAAGCACAGAAGCCGTTGGCGGTTGTTCTGCTCGCCGCGCTCGCCATCGTCGTGTTCGGCAGTTTAGCGGGGGAATTTGCTGGGATTCACGGCTTGATCCGTTGGGGATGGAGTTGGTTCGGCGCGCAAGGGTTCGAGTACCTCGATTTGGGGCGCTTCTGGCAGATCCTTCTTACTCTGGGCCTGTTTCTATGGGTATTCATGCTGTACATCGCCTTGCGCGGGCGCCTGCGTACGGAACACAAAGGCAACATGCCCTGGCTTTTTCTGTTTTCCGCGCTCGCCATTCCGGCGTTCTATGCCGTGGGGCTGCTGGCGCGGCCCGAGGCGCACTTTACGACGACCGATTTCTGGCGGTTCTGGGTGGTACACCTCTGGGTGGAAGATTTCCTGGAACTCTTTACGACTATCATGGTCGCCTGCATCTTCGTATTGCTTGGTGTAATCGCCGAGCGTGTGGCGTTGACCGTTGTCTACCTCGACATCATTCTCTACTCCGCCGGTGGGGTGATCGGCAGCATGCATCACCTGTATTTCTCGGGCACCCCGGCGGAACATATGGCACTCGGGGCATTCTTCTCGGCTGCCGAGGTGATCCCGCTGACGTTCTTGACGGTAGAGGCATGGAGCTTTCTCCAACTGGGCGCCCAGCAACACAGCAGGTCCCGAACTCCGTTTCCGCACCGCTGGGCGGTGATGTTCCTCGTCGCTGTGGGTTTCTGGAACTTCCTTGGCGCTGGGATTTTTGGATTTCTCATCAATCTGCCGGTGGTGTCGTATTACGAAATCGGCACGGCCCTGACCTCAAACCACGCTCACGCGTCGATGATGGGTGTCTACGGAATGCTCGCGATCGGGCTGGCGTTGTTCTGTATCCGCTATATGATTCCAGAAGCTCGATGGTTGGAGCGCGCCGCTAAGGTCAGTTTTTGGTGCACTAACCTCGGGTTGGCATGGATGGTTTTCGCGACGTTGTTCCCGCTCGGGATTCTGCAACTGTACGAATCCGTGAACCACGGCTATTTCGAGGCTCGATCGCTCGAGTACGTTACCAGTAGTTGGAACGCAATGTTTGAATGGCTGCGGCTTCCGGGCGACGCGGTGTTTATTGTAGGCGGGGTGCTGCCCCTGCTGTATCTATGCTGGCTCAGCGTCCGTTATCAGGTGGCTAAAGGTAGCCTCGACGGGCAGGAGAACGTGCTTTTTACCGAGGTGACCGAGCCAGTGGAGCGATGATGCCCGAGCTGCACGTGGAGCCTCTGGTCGCAGCTGGTTACGACCTTGTGCTCGTAGCCGTCGCTGGCGCTCTGGAATGGATGGGCCGTCACTCCAACAGGCGTGCCGGCCGCTTCCGCACGAATGGCTTCCAATTTCGAAAGCATCTCGATTATTGGGAATGTCCGACTGGAATGCGGCTCATGCGAGCGGGAATAGACAATGATCTCCGTGTAATCCGTTACCAGGCGCTTCCGCATGACTGCAACCGCTGCCCGATTAAGGCCAATTGCACGGACTCCGACAACGGGCGCGAGATTGAAGTTCCACTCGACTCGTGGCTCGCTACGGAGATCGGCCGGTTCCATCGCGGGATCTCGATAACGCTCCTCTTGCTGGCTGCATCGATCACGGCGGTCGAGCTTCTGCGGCACGATCACGGGATGGAGCGGTGGTTCTTGGCTGGAATTCTAATAAGCATCGGTGTCGTTGTTGCAGCTTCGGCAAAAGGTCTGCGATCGCGTCCGGATTCAGTAAGGCAGCACGCGCCTCACGGCTGAGCCGGTTCCGCCATAGTGACCAGCAACACGCTCTCTTCGCTGGCGATCAGCGAATGCGGAGTTCCGCCGGGCAAGCTGATCACCAGGCCCGAATGCAAGTCCGACGCCTCATCACCGGCCGAAAACCGCACCTCGCCGCGCAGACATTGAACGGTAATGGCGCCGCGCGCCTGGTGCTCCGGAATCCCCTCGCCAGCCTTCAGATGCAAAACCAGGCAGCGCAATCCATCTTCGTGCAGAATTGTGGTCGAACGCGGTAAAGCCGATGTGTCGGCAAGGAGAATATTTAAATCGCTCTGTTTCATCATCTTTTTAACTCCTAGTGCGCCGGCATAAAAACTGCCGTACTCTTCTCGTCAACCCTCTCAAACTGCATCGGGAAGCTGCGGCCGCTATAGTACGCGTCCCACTCGTCCTTATAATGCTTCGACAAGACATGCCCCGATTCCCCAGTCACGATGTTCAGCAGCGAATTCTCCCAGTTCCCCAAATCCGCATTCATCCGCATCGATGGGCCCAGCTTCTTCGACAACTGCTTCACCGTCGTCGGGCTCCCCGACATCTCCACCGGACCTACATCGAAGTAAGTCGCCACCAGCGGTAGCTGATGGCCTACGGGATGCCCGATCGTGATCTGCGTGTATTTCCCGTACAGCCACTTGTCTACCAGCGGACCCTGCATCCGCTTCCCTTCGGCCACCGCATCCGCCAGGCACTGCATCAGTGTCTCGTCGAAATCGCGAAACCACCCCGCCGGACGCTCGCGCAACAATCGCTCCACCGGCGCCACCGCGAATGCCACATCGTAAGCCGTGCCCTTGCCTGGCGACGCGCTCTCCGCCGCTGCCTTGCGGAAATATTGGTAAGTCAGTGCAATAATCATCGGCGCCGCAAGGCTCTTTTCCATCTGGCCATTCCAGCCGCGCAGCGCATCCACCGCGCGCTTCACGTCCGCATTCGGCGGCTGCCGCTTTTCCACCGCCTGAATCAGCGCATGCGCCAGATAATTCCCGAAGCTCGAATACACATCCCGCTGCACCCGCAGTCCATCCGCCGGACGCAGCTTGTTACCCGCCTTCACCAACATCCGCCGGATCTGATCCGATCGATACGGTGAAGCGAAATTTCCATTTACTGGATATGGAAAGTCCGCCCCAAACGGATTTTGATTCCCCGTTACAATCAGGCCGTTCGGCGGGTTATAACTCGACGGTAACTGCTCGAATGGAATGTATCCGTCCCACTCGAAACTGCCTGACGCGCCGTCGACCGGAACATCGCCCGAATAACCATGACGCACCGGCAGCTTCCCCGATGCGTGGTACCCGATATTTCCGTCCACATCCGCATATACAAAATTTTGCCCGGGCCCGGGAAAGCCCGCCAGTGCAGTCGTGAACTCGGTCCAATTTTTCGCGCGGTTGATCGCCAGAAACGGATTTTGAAACGCCAGCTTACTGTCCGCCGCCACCCATCTCAGCGCGAGACTTTCCCCTGCCTTGTCCGTCACCACTGGTCCATGCTCCGTGACCCACTGCCGCATCTCAACGGGGGCGCGCCCCTTCACGCGGATCTGTTCGCGTTCCTCGCGCGCCTGCCGCATCTGTCCCCGAAACTCATACCGGCCGGTGTGTGTGTCCAACTTTTCTATGTAGAGATCCTGCACGTCGTAATGCAGATTCGTCACGCCCCACGCGATGCGGCGGTTGTGCCCCACAATTACACCCGGAATTCCCGGCAGCGAAACGCCCGCCACTTTCATCTCCGGCGATTCCAAATCCACCAAAAACCAGATGCCTGGAATGGTGAACGAAAGATGCATGTCATTCGACATCAGCGGCTTTCCCGATGCCGTGTGCGATCCCGCAATCGCCCATGCGTTCGAGCCCGGCTGAAAGTCGCCGCCCGGCGCTATCTCCGTGCCGGCGCGCGTGCGAAACAGAAAATTCACCTTGGTTGAATCTCCGCCCTTCAACAGGCTCCGCTTCTCCACCTCGTCGGGCCACGTGGTAGTCAGGTCGCGAAACATATACAGACTCACCAGAATGGAATCCACCACGCTCCATGGGCGCGGATCGTAACCGAGCAGCGCAAACTCGAACGGCAGCTTCTTCTGGTGCGACTCGATGAAGAAATTCACGCCGCGCGCATATGCTGCAAATGGCGCCCGGTCGTCCGGCTGCATGCCCGTTACCACTTGTTCCGCGATCCGCCGCATTCGCAACCGGCGGGTTGCTTCGTCGGTTTCGATGGCAGCGGCTCCCACAATCTCGGCGAGGTCGCCACCCGCCGCCCGCCGCAATCCATCCATCTGCCACAAACGATCTTGCGCGGTCACGTAGCCTTGCACGAACCAGAGGTCTTCTAGCGTCGCCGCGCGGATGTGCGGCTCGCCTAGCCGGTCTCGAACCACCGTCACGCGCCCCGAAACCGGTGCTGTCGTCTCGCCCGACACTCGCGGCAGGGGTCTCCAGAAATACCAGTAAGTCACGCCCGCCGCCACCACCAGCAGCAGAATAATTACAGCGTTCACAATCCGCAAGACGATCTTTAGCAGCACTCTCGAATTGTATATGCCGCGGCTACAATAACATCAGCAGAATGACGCCACCCGACACCCCCTTCTTCGGATTGCGCTTCCTGCTGCTCGCCGTTATCCTGTCCGTCAACGCTTTTTTTGCGGCGGCTGAAGTGGCCTTGTTGTCGGTGCGCGAATCGCGCTTGCGCCAGCTTGCCGAAGAAGGCGAAGCGCGCGCGCGCGTTGCCCTCAACTTGCTGGCCAACCCTGAAAAGCTTTTATCGGTCACGCAGGTCGGCGTTACGCTCGCCAGCCTGGGCCTGGGTTGGGCGGGTGAAGATACGCTCTACCAATTCGTTCTCCGATTAGTTCAGCCGCTCATCACCGCGCATCTCGCCGCATTTCTGCACGCCGTCTGCTTCGTCATCGCCTTTCTCGTGATGACTTATTGCCACGTCATCATCGGCGAAGTCGTACCCAAAAACCTCGCCATCGAAAAGGCCGACCGCCTCGCTATTGCGGTCGCGCCCGCGCTGATGGTTTTTTCCCGCCTCACGCAGTCGTTTATCTTCGTCATTGAACGCTCCGCCACCGCCATCACCAGCGCGATCGGAATCAAGGGTCGTCACCGCGGCGGGGGCCATTCCGCCGAAGAGCTCAAGCTGGTCGTGAGTTCCTCGGCCCACCTTCCCGAAACTCAGGAAGAGATGATTCACCGCGTCATCGACATGGGCGACCTCTCCGTCCGCGAAATCATGGTCCCACGAAATGAAGTCGTCTCCGTCCCACTCAACGCGTCCCTGGATGAAGTTCTGCGCGCCATGATTGAGCACCAACATTCCCGCCTCCCCGTCTGCCAGGACCGCCCGGAAAACATCGTCGGCATTCTCTATTTCAAGGATCTGCTGCCTGTGTGGCAGGAGCGCCGAAAGGCCATTCGCTCCGGCCTGGCGCCACGCCTGTTTCGCGTTGCTCGTCTGATGCGCCCATTCATCGCCGTGCCCGAGACTAAGTCGCTGGTCAAAATGCTTGACGAATTTCGGCAAGGTAAGTCGCACATGGCCATCGTGGTGGATGAGTTCGGCACTATTGTCGGGCTGCTCACGGTGGAAGATGTTCTCGAACAGATCGTCGGCGAAATCCAGGACGAATTCGACGAGACGCCCGCGTCCGCGCCTTCCGAGGCGCCGGAAGTTCTGCTGGATGCCGCAACCAAGATTCGCGATTTCGAATCGCTTTACGGAATCGAGCTTCCCACCGACGCCGGATTCGAAACGCTCGCCGGCTTCATGCTCTTTCGCCTCGGCCATATCCCGAAGCCCGGCGAGTCTGTCGAACACGAGGGCCGGAGATTCAGCGTTCTCGACATGGATCGCAATCGCATCATGCGCTTGAAAATGGAGAAGGTCGTAACATAGAAACAGCATGTTGCGGTACTTCGGACGAATCCTCGCGCTCGCAGCGGTTCTGGCTTCGGCCGTGAACGCCCAGTGCGCCCTTTCCTGCTCGTTTCAAGCCCTGCCTCGGCCTCACTCGTGCTGTCCCGTCAACAAGTCTCACGCTCCCGCTCGGAGCAGCCGGCATCACCAACCCTGTTCCGATCGGTTGTTCACCGTAACTGATTTGCGAGCCGTCCCGCGCGTTCCGCACAGCATTCCGCTGCCGTCCGTCGATTTAGTACACACTTACTTTTTTGATTCGTCCTTTGACGCGCAGCGGCATTCTCCGCCCGTGCCAGTGGGTTCCTCCCGTCCGCCGGATATCACATTCTCCATCCTGCGCATCTAGTCGTACTCCCCAATTCAAAGTCATTTCTCGATTGAACATTAGGGGATTTTGCATGAACGATAGACGCGCTTTTTTTACTAAGATTTCTTCAATTTCAGCCGGATTTCTCGCCGGCAAGAGCATTCTTTCCGCCCAGAGCCGGCCCTCAGTGCCCGTCCTCACGCCTGATGTGGCCGACCTGCCTTTCACCGTCGATAACGGCGTCAAGGTCTTCAACCTGATCGCCGAACCCGTGAAACAGCTCATCGTTCCCGGCCGCGCGTTCGATCTGTGGGGCTTCAACGGCAGCGCTCCCGGTCCCACCATCCACGCAGCCGAAGGCGACCGCGTGCGAATCGTCTTCGACAATCATCTCCCCGAGCCCACCGCAATGCACTGGCATGGGCTTGAGCTTCCCATTGAGATGGACGGCGTACCCGGTGTCGGCCAAGCACCGGTTCAGCCGGGGGGCCGTTTCGTGTACGAGTTTTCCCTCCACCAGCACGGCACTTTTTTTTACCATCCGCATCTCGCCATGCAAGAGATGGTCGGCATGCTCGGCGGCTTCATCATCTATCCCAAGACTGCCTATACGCCGCATGTGGATCGCGACTTCCTCATCGCGCTGCAAGAGTACGCCGTGCTCCCCAACAGCAGCATCCCGAACAGCATGAACATGGAGTTTAATTGGCTGACGTTCAATGGGAAGTCCGGCCCCGCATCGACGCCGTTGATCATCCGCCAAGGCGAACGCGTTCGGGTGCGCTTCATCAATCTCGGCATGGATCATCACCCGATCCATCTTCACGGCTTCACATTCTGGGAAACGGGACGAGAAGGCGCCAGGCAGCGGGAAACGGCTTGGACGCGCGGCAATACGACGCTCGTCGGTGTTGCCCAGGCTCGCGACATTGAATTCATCGCCGACCGTCCAGGCGACTGGATGCTGCACTGCCACCTGCCGCACCACATGATGAATCAGATGTCTTCGAATGTCGGCCCCATGACGCGCGTTGGCAGTGGAATGCAAGCCGGGGCCAGCATGGAAGACGGCATGGGGATGCCGCGGGACGGCAACGCCACTTCGGGGAATCACGCCCCGAGTCTCGGCCGCGGCCTCGGCGTGGGCTCTACTTCCGAGACGCTGACCACCAACGGGCCGCTGTCGCCGAGTGAGGCGAACAAATCCATGGCCAACATGCCCGGCATGCAGCATGGCGGCATGCAGGGCATGAGCATGCCTGCGATTCCGAAAGATGCGAACACCGTCCCGCTCTTCCCGCAGGATGCGTTCATGGAAGGGCCCATGATGGCGATGGATAAAGATGTCGAAAAGCCGGAGAACTTCGGCCTTCCGCCCGGCTGGAGCGGTTTCGTTGGCGGCATGATGACGCTGGTGCGCGTGCTGCCACCGGAGCAGTTCGCGAAAATTGCCGCACTTAAGGCCCAGCAGCAAAGGAGCCGTCAATGAAGTACATCGCTCTCCTGGCGGCATCTCTCCTCATCCCGATCGCCACTGCCCAGCAAAAGTCATACACTCTGCGCGGCACGGTCGAAAAAGTGGACGCCGCAGCCAAGCGCCTCAGCGTCGCGAACGAACCCATCCCAGGCGGCATGGGTGCCATGACCATGACCTACGGCGCGGATAACGTGGATAACGACGATCTATTCGGGCGCATCAAGCCGGGCGATCGCATTACTGCAACCATGTTCGAGGGCGATTCGACTCTGCACAATGTGCAGATCGCGTCACCGCCCGCCGCAACCGACTCAGCACGTCCAGCCACGGGCGGCATGCGCCTCGAAGAACTGGAGCGCATGGCGCTCGCGAACAATCCGACCGTGGCGCAGGCCGAAGCGAATTTGCGTATTGCCGAAGGCCTCGCGCGCCAGGCCGGTTTCTATCCCAACCCCACTGTCGGATATTACGGCGACGAGATTCGCGGAGGTTACTTCGGCGGCGGCAAGCAGGGCGGCTTCATCAGCCAAACCATCGTTACCGGCGGCAAGCTGGGCGCGGCCCGGCGCGTGAGCGGCTTGCTCGCGAGTCAATCGAAACTTGCCGGCGAGTCGCAGCGCTTCAGGATCTTGAACAACGTCCGCATGCTCTTCTATAGCGTGCTCGCGGCTCAGCGGCTCGTCGAAGTGCGGCAGAACCTTGCCCAGCTTTCGGCGGATGCCACCCAAACCGCGCACCAGCTCGCCAACATTGGCCAGGCTGATCGTCCCGACGTCTTGCAAGCTGAGGTGGAACAGCAACAGGCGCACGTCGGTTTGCGCCTCGCCCAACAGAATCTCCGATCCTCGTGGAGAATGCTTGCTGCCGTAGCGGGTAAGCCGGACCTCCCAATGACTCCGCTGTCCGGCGATCTCGATGACATCCCCGACCTGAACTATGAGCCGTCGCTCGCATTGATGCTCCGCGAGAGCCCTGAAATCAAGCTGGCTGAGCAAAACATTCAACGCGCGGAGGCGTCGCTGTCGCAAGCCAGAAAAGCACCCATTCCGGATCTGCAGCTCTATGCCAACCTTTCGCAAAACAACGAGCCGCTGGAAACCACGCACCGGCCTGTTGGCCTCAACGGCGGCGTTCAAATTGGCGTTCAATTGCCCATCTTCAATCGCAATCAGGGCAACATCGCCGCCGGCCGGGGAGAGATCCAGAGCGCGACGCAGGAATTGGCGCGCCTGAAGCTGCAACTCGCCCGCGAACTCGCCGGCATGTTTCGCGATTACGACTCGGCGCGCGAAACTGCCCGGCAATACAAGACTGAGATGCTGCCCCGCGCCCAGCAGGCGTACGATCTGTATCGCGCTAACTATCAAAGAATGTCCGCCGCTTACCCGCAGGCGCTGATCTCGCAGCGCACTCTGTTTCAACTCGAAGTGGATTACGTCCACGCGCTCGAAAGTGCCTGGCAGAGTTCGCTCGCGATCCGCGGCTTCGGGTTGATCGACGGGCTTTCCACTCCGATGCCCGCCGCTCGTGGCAGCATGTCCGGTTCAGCTTCCACCACCGGTTCCGCGCCATAATCTAGCTATGCTCGGCATCGAACCGCGCGCGGCGCGCTTCACCTGGTCGGCGGCAGTGATTCTGCTGCTGCTGCTCACGGTCTTCATCATTCGGCAGACGCTGGTTGTCTTTACCGTCTCGTTGCTGTTCGCATATCTTTTGTATCCAATGGTCGATCGCCTCAACCGGTTTCTGCCGTCACGCTCGCGCACGCCGGCGCTGGCGATCGTCTATCTCGTTCTCATCGCCGTCATCGTTCTTCTGGGTTTTCAGATTGGAGGTCGCGCAGCCGAGGAAGCCAACAATCTGAATCAGAAGTACCCCGAGTTCGTCAAGCGCGTGAAGGAACAGCCAAAGCAGCCGGAGAATGGTTCGTTCAAGAACACCGTTTTCAATGCCATTCAGGCCCAGATTCGGGAACACTACGATCAGATTGCAAGCTTCATGCCCAAGGCCGGTCTCGAAGTGCTCTCCGCATCGCGCAATCTGATCTTCCTCGTTATCGTGCCGATCCTCAGTTTTTTCATCCTGAAAGACGGCCGCCAGATTCGCGACGATCTGCTGAGTCTCATCGACGATGGGCCGCGGCGCGAATTGTTTCAGGACATCCTCGCCGACATCCACCTGCTCTTATTACAGTACATGCGCGCCCTCTCGCTTCTTTGCCTGGCCACGTTCGTCGTGTTCACAATCGTGTTTAGTTCAATTGGCGTGCCCTATGGAATTCTGCTTGCCTCCATTGCCTTTCCGCTCGAATTCATTCCGCTCGTTGGCCCTTTGTGCGCCGCTGCGATCATCATCACGGTCACGGCTTTCAGCGGCTACCCTCACGTAATGTGGATCGTTGTGTTCCTAGGCGGATTCCGCGTCTTCCAGGATTATGTCCTCTCTCCGCGCCTCATGAGTTCCGGCGTCGAGCTGCATCCGCTGCTGGTGATTTTCGGGGTATTCGCGGGCGGCGAAATCGGCGGGGTCGCGGGAACATTTCTCTCGGTTCCCGTGCTCGCGCTGATTCGCGTCCTCTATTTCCGAATTCGCAAATCGCGCATCGCCGCCGCGCCCTCCGTTCTCGCGGCATGATGTTCCTGCTTTGCCTCTTGCTGGCCGCTGTCCCGGCCGCGGCCCACATGATGAGTATGAGCACCGGCGACGCTATTGTCTCCGGCAATCATCTCGAATACACCTTCCGCATCCCGGTTTATGAAGCGCCCCAGGTCCCCGACCCCCGGCGCGCCATCTTCGATCACATTCAATTTTCGAGCGCCGGCCATCCGGCCCGCGCCATTAACCAGGCGTGCCATGTCGATCAGGCGTCGGCATCATTCATCTGTGCCGCGTACTATGAATTCCCGGCGCCCGTCGAACAACTCGATGTCGACTGTACCTTCCACTCCGTGACTGTGCCGAACCACGTTCACTTATTGCGCGCTGAAAAGTCCGGCAAGAACGATCAAGCCATCTTCGATTACTCCTTCTCGCACGCCTCGCTCAGCTTCCGCCCGCCAACCGCCCTCGACATTGCGGCCGCGCAGATTGGCGGAGGCGTGATGCGCGCGCTCAGCGGATGGGTGGAGCTTCTGTTCTTCATCGCGCTCGCGATCGCCGCGCGCAGCCGCCGCGAATGGCTGCTCATCGTTGCCATGTTTCTGGCCGGGCAAACCGCCGCCGCGCTCGCGCTGCCCGGAACCGGATTGCAGTTCAACGCCCGTTTCGTCGAAGCCGCCGCCGCCCTCACCGTCGCTTACCTGGCGGTTGAGATTCTCTTTCTTCCCGGTGCCGGTATGCGCTGGCTCATCGCCGCCGTACTTGGCATCTTCCACGGCCTTTACTTCCATCTGTTCTTGTTACAAAGCGGTTTCCGCCCGGTGTACGTATTACTCGGCGCTGCACTTGCCGAGATCCTCATCACGCTTCTCTTCGCCCTCGCGTTCTCCTTCCTGCGACGCCGCGCACCCACACTTCGCCCCATCCCGGTCGCCGCCACCGCGCTCCTGATTGTCGGTCTGGGCTGGTTCTTTGTGCGTTTGCGTAACTAAAAGTCCCGCCCCACTGTCCTTACATGTAGAAACGCTAATCTGCCCGTTTCGCAACCCACTGCGTAAATCGGCGTTAATACACTTGTAGGAAGAGCCGTCATGCAGCAAAAAGTCCTTGCGTCCTTCGCAGTAGTCCTCACGCTGTCCGGATTTTCCGCTTTCGCCCGAAAACACAAATCTGTAGCAACTGCCCAGCCCCCGGTCGCGCAAATGCCCGCCGCTCAGAAGGCGCTTCACGCTCTGAACCGGCTCACCTTCGGCCCGCGCCCGGGCGACATCGAAGTCGTCAATCAAACGGGCGTCGATCGCTGGATTGGGCAGCAGCTTCATCCCGAATCCATCGCCGAAAATCCTCTGCTCGAAGCCAAACTCCAGCCGCTGGATACGCTCCGTATGAGCCCTGCCGAACTGGTCGCCGCTTATCCTCCGCCCCAGCAGATTAAAGCCATGACCGAAGGCCGCATGCCCTATCCCGCCGACGCTGAAACGCGCTTCATGCTGGAACGCATGGTAGCCCGCTACAAAGAGAAGTTGATGCAGAAAGGCGATGCGGCCGGTGCTACTCCCATCTCGATGGAAAAGACTGCGGACCGGCGGAGCGAACAGCTCGAAAACGCGGCGAAACTGCTCAATTCCGATCAGCTCCACGTCTTCCAATCGGGTACCAATCTGGAGAAGGTCGCGTTATTCGAAACCTTGCCCCTTCTCACGCAACTCTCGCTCCTGGATGCCATGCCGCAGCCCCGGCGCCAGCAACTCTACGCCGTCGCCTCTCCCGGGCTCCGTCGCCGAATTCAGCGTTTTTCCGGTCCCTTGCAGGTCGTCAACCAGGACCTATCCGACAGTAAGTTATTTCGCGCCATTTACAGCAATCGCCAGTTAGAAGAAGTCCTCGCCGATTTCTGGTACAACCACTTCAACGTCTATCTCGATAAGGGTGCCGACCGGTATCTCGTCACTACCTACGAGCGCGATGTCATCCGGCCGCACGTGCTCGGCAGCTTCAAGGATCTTCTGCTCGCCACGGCGCAGAGCCCCGCCATGCTTTTCTATCTGGATAACTTCCAATCCGTCGGCCCCGACACCGCACCCGCTCAGAACGCGAATCCGAAACGTGCCAAACGCGGTCTCAATGAGAACTACGGACGCGAGCTGATGGAGCTCCACACACTCGGCGTCGACGGCGGGTACACCCAGCAGGATGTCACTGAAGTCGCGCGCTGCTTCACCGGATGGACCATCCGCCAGCCTCGGAAGGGCGGGGGATTCGAGTTCAATGAGCGCCAGCATGATAAAGGCGAGAAGCACGTGCTTGGTATCACCATCCCCGCTGGCGGCGGCATGGACGACGGCTTGAAGATTATCGACCTCCTTGCCCATCACCCCGCGACGGCCCGCTTCATTTCGAAGAGCCTGGCCGTCCGCTTCGTCTCCGACAATCCGCCGCAGCCTCTCGTCGATCGCATGGCCGCGACCTTCACGCGCACGCAAGGCGACCTCCGCGAGGTCATGAAGACCATGCTTGCTTCGCCTGAGTTCTGGACGCCCGACGCTTTCCACGCGAAGCTCAAGAGCCCGCTCGAAATGGTAGCCAGCGCGATCCGTGCCACGAATGCCGATGTCGATTTCGGCTTCGCCCTCAACCGAGAGCTTACGCAGTTAGGCGAACCCCTCTTTCGCAAACAGGAGCCGACCGGCTACTCCAATAAGAGCCAGGATTGGGTGAACTCCGCCGCGCTGCTGGCACGCATGAACTTCGCCATGAATCTCACCGCGAACAAAGTGCCCGGCGTAAAAGTCGATCTCCAGCGGTTTGTGAATGCGCAGAACGATCCGATGGCGATGGCTCACGACATACTGATGACCGACCTCACCCCCGAAGCCCGCCAGACTATTTCGCAGGGTCTCGTCGATAACAACTCTGCAACAACGAAACCCGCCCCCATCGAGCTCGTCGCGGGGCTCACACTCGGCTCTCCGGATTTTCAAAGAAGGTAATTCTATGCCATCCTCACGTCGCATTTTTCTTCGCAACGCCGGCCTCGCCATGGTGGGGATCGGCTCCGCTCCGATCTGGCTGCAGCGCGCTCTCAACGCCGATGACGCCCCCGGCCAGCGCAAAAAGATTCTAGTCGCGATCTTCCAGCGCGGCGCCGCCGATGGCTTGAACATCGTCGTCCCGCACGGCGAGCCCCGCTATTACGAGATGCGTCCGACCATTGCGATTCCGCGCCCCGCAGCAAACATCGCGCGCGAAGATGCTGCCATCGATCTCGATGGAATGTTCGGGCTGCATCCTTCGCTCGCGCCGCTCAAACCTATCTTCGATGCGCGCCACCTCGCAGTAGTCCACGCTGTCGGATCGCCCGACCCGACGCGCTCCCATTTCGACGCGCAGGACTACATGGAATCGGGAACTCCCGGTCTGAAAGCCACGGCTGATGGATGGCTCAACCGCGCGCTGCCGCTCGAGACCGGACATATGTCGCCGGTCCGCGCCGTCTCCATGGGTGCCACGCTGCCTCGCTCCATGCGTGGCGGCAACAACGCCATCGCGGTTGAGAACATCAACAACTTCCAGGTGAAAGACAACGGCGCCGCCAAGATTCTGCAATCGCTCTACAGCGCCAGCACCGATCAAGTGCTCAACGGAACCGGACGCGAAACTTTCGATGCCGTCGCGCTCTTGCAATCCATTCAGAAGACTCCTTACACACCCGCCACCGGCGCCAACTACCCGCGGGGCCGCTTCGGCGACAGCATGCGGCAGATCGCGCAGCTCATCAAAAGCAACATCGGCGTCGAAGTCGCCTTCGCCGATATCGGCAGTTGGGATCACCACGTCAATGAAGTCGGGCAACGGGCTTCGCAGGGGCCGCTTGCCAACATCCTCACCGAATTCGGCGGCGGCCTCGCAGCTTTCTACGCCGATCTCGGCGACCGCATGAGCGATGTCGTCGTGGTCACCATGTCCGAGTTCGGGCGCACCGCGCGCGAGAACGGCAATCGTGGCACCGACCACGGTCACGCCAACGTCATGTTCGTGATGGGCGGCGATGTAAAAGGCGGCAAGGTGTATGGCGACTGGCCCGGCCTCGCCCAGGAGCATCTCTACGAAGAGCGCGACCTTAATCTGACCACCGATTTCCGCGATGTGCTCGGCGAATTGGTCGTCGGACAGCTCGGCAACCGCAGCTTGCGCACCGTCTTCCCCGGCTACCAAACCCCGAAATTTCGCGGCGTGCTGAAGAACGTTTAGCCCTAAATAGATCGCATTCGGAACCCGCCGTCTACGTCGATCACCTGGCCCGCGGAATAGTCCAGCGCTCCGTCCGCGATCGACCTGACTACGCGCGCTACATCCTCCGGCTCGCCCAACCGTCCTTGCGGCAATAGCCCCGATGCGATCCGGTCCTCGTACACCTGCTCGACGCGCGAAATCATGTCGGTCCGAATCACTCCCGGGCGGATCTCGAACACGCCAATCCCGCTGCCCGCCAACCGTTGCGCATACACCGCTGCCGACATGCTCAGCGCCGCTTTCGACATGCAGTACTCCGCGCGATTCACCGATACCGCATACGCCGATATCGAAGTCACAAAAACGATCCGCCCGGACCCGTGCTCCGTCATCCACCTCGCCGTAAGCTGCGTCAGGAAGTGCGGCCCTTTCGCGTTGACTTCCATAACTTCATCGAAGCTGGCTTCCGTGGCTTCCAGAACATCACGCCTTTCGCGCGGCGCCATTCCCGCATTGTTGATGAGCAAGTCGAGCCGCCCGAACCGCTCGCGCGCAAACGCAATCAACTTCTCGCGGTCGGCACGCGCCGCAATATCGCATCGGAAAATCAGACAACCGGTCTCCTGTTGAAGCGATTCCGCCGCGTCCGCACGCTCCCGATAGGTCGCAATTACCTGATGATCGCGCGCCAGGTCTTTGGCGATCGCCCGCCCGATTCCGCGGCTGCCCCCGGTGACGATCGCGCTCGGCACGCTACTGCGCCGCTGCCTCGTCGATGGCTTTCGAAAGGTCCTCGAAAGAGAAATGCTCGATGAAGGGCTTGCTATTCACGAACACCGTCGGGGTCTTCGCGACCCCCCGAGCCACTCCGTCCTGCACGTCTTTCTCGACCAGGTTCGCGAGCCGAGTGTCCGATAGCGCGGCACCAGCAGCCGCCGGATCCACGCCGTTCTGTTGCGCGAATGCCTTTAGATGCTCCTGGAAGTTTGTCGGAGTCGTCGCTTTGATCGATGCCATCGTCTCACGGCGGTATGCCAACCCCAGCTCCGGTTTCACCTCGGCGAAATACCGCGCCGCGATGGCCGCCTGACGGGCCCAGGCGTGCTTCGTCAGCGGAAAATCGCGATGCTGAAACGCTACCGTTCGAGCGTATTTCGGCAGCACCTTTCCGTCCATCATCAACCGGAAATCGGCGCAATCGGGGCACTGCGGATCTTCATAAATCAGCACGCGCACGAGGCCATCGGCCTTGCCTTCGGTTAACGGCATCTGAGCGCTCATATTTACCGTGAGAAGTCCAAACTCCCGAGCAACGCAGCCTTCATACCCTCACGGGATAAGTCAACGTGAACGTTAGCCGCGTTTCGGACGGAATTCGGACTCGCTGTCCATTGGTCATCACCTGCGCCCCAGTACCCACGGCCGCGCCGGATCCAGCACCAATCGCAGCGCCTCGTCCGCCCCCGACGATGCCGCCCAGTATGGCTCCGAGCGCCGCCGTTCCGCCCACCACCTTCGCACTCCGAGCCCCTCGCGAACTGCTTGAAGTCGCCACATCCTGCGTCGTCAAATCGACCATGCGCCCATTTACGATCACCGATACCAGCGCCAGGGCGAGAACCGTTCTGCCTTCAATCTTTCCCGACTTCTGGTCTTCTACGAGCTTCGCAACCACGTCCGCGCCACGCGGAATCACGGTATTGCCGTTTACGAATACCGGCTCATCCACGCTGGCTCGAAAGGTCTCGCCCAAACGCGCTGTGTTCGAATCCACGCTGTCGATCATGCGCACCACCACGGACGTTCCCGCTGGAATTTCCGCTGGCGAATCGCTAGTCCGCGTGTTGCCGTCGTCCCGTGGCCCACTTTCGAGCCGGCTGCCATCGGAACGCCGCAACCGCGGAGGCGCGTCATCGCTCGATGACGACCCGCGCACCGATGACACACCCTCTGAATCTGAACCTTGCCGGAATTGTAATCCCGAAATCGACTCCACCTCAAACGACTCGATCCGGTCGCCGATTTCCATCCGCACCTGACGCGCCGTCCCGCCCAAATACGTGCCTTCCATCACGCGTCCGCTCTTCAAGGTAAGCGTGTCCGCCAAACCTGCCGATGATGCCAATAAAAATAAACCGCTGCTCCACCACAATTGAGCACGACGCATGGATAAATTGTCCTCTTACTCAATTGTAAGTCGAGTTTTTAAGGGCAGTCTACGCGTTTAACAAACCTTTTACATTGCTCTCGATGCCGGCGCGCAGCTTCGCTTCGGGAATCATGTTCGTCAGGAATGCAGGCAGGTCCACGTTCACGATGACGTCATGATCCGTAACCTCCGTTGTCCCGGAGATCGGCACCTTGAAGAATGCCATCTTAGCCGTAAACGAGAAGGTTAGCGTCGAGCCGTCCCAGGCCTTTTTCTGGTCCGAGATCTGGAGCGCCCCTCCGGGCATGCCGCCGAAAAAATCCATGAAGGATTTGTCGACCACCCGCATTGCCTGCTCTTTGGTTTTATTGTGCGAGATGCTTACGCGCATGCATCTCCATTATCGCCTCAAAACGCTTTCGCGCCCGCTTCGGCCACCGCGTGGTCCTGATCGCCCGACCCGCCGCTCACGCCGATCGCCCCCACCACATGCCCGTCTTTCTTCAGCGGAATGCCGCCCGCGAAGATCATGATGCGTCCATGGTTCGATGCGTGGATGCCGAAAAACTGTCCGCCCGATTGCGAATGCGCCGCCAGGTCCTTCGTTGCAATATCGAATGCCCGCGCCGTGAACGCCTTATTCATAGAAATGTCGATGCTGCCGATCCAGGCGTTGTCCATCCGGACGTGCGCCACCAGGTTCCCACCCGCGTCGGCCACCGCGATATTCATGGGCTGCCCGATCTCGGCCGCCTTCTTCTCCGCCGCTGCAATCACTCGCCGCGCATCTTCCAGTTTCACCATCGCGTTTGTTCCTCCCGCAAGATCACATCAGAAACTCGGGGTCCAGGTCAACGTCGCGTGGTTGCGCATTCACTAAAACCGGCACCATTCGCGGAATGCAGAAAACCAGTCCCGCAATCAGAATCCAAACTTTGTAGCGCAGCAATCGCCATTTCGTGATTCCGGCCAGCCACAAGCGCGTTTTCGAAGGCGCCACGCCGCTCGATTCCTCGGCTTGCCACGACTGCGCAAACTCCAACTCCTCCTCGCCGTTCGCCATCGGGTTCAGCGTCGTCATCGCCGAACAAGCCGGCAGGTGCCGCAGGCCCCACTCTCCAGCGTCGGGAAAAATGGCCGCCAGCGTGGCTACAGTCTGGGGCGGATTGAGCGCGGGTTCGCCCTTTCGCGACACTGACGCGCCCGCGTCGGACAGCACCCGAATCCCTTCGTAAGCGGGTAGCCGACCCGATTTCACAATCGGCTCCGCACATAAAACTCCGCACGCCGCCGCCACTCCCGCCAAAACTTCCCATCGCATAGCAACTTAGGGGCGGTTAAGGCCTGATAATCTCCGAAAAAGCTGGCCGCGTCCCATCTTGGAACATATTTCCACCACGGTTCTGTGGTGTTAAAATCAAGCCAGAAATCCATGTACCCGCTGAAAAAAGGTAAAACCACCACCCAGGCCCATGTCGGCCTTCCCGCAGGCACCTTTGAGGAAGAGCACGGCCGTCGCGGCTTCTATGGCAAGAGCGCCCATCTGTACCACCTCAACGCGCCGACCGGCTGGATTCGCTTCGAAGGCAAGCTCCGGCCCCATCTTTTCGACCTGAACCAGCTCACACCTACCGACCTCTCCGACCCGCTCGGCATGCCCGCGCCTTTCATCGGCAACGACGACGTTCGTGTGTCCGTCTCCCGCCGCGCCGTTGCTATGCCCTTTTACTTCCGCAATGCCGACGGCGACGAGCTTTTCTTTATCCACCGCGGCCACGGCATCATCGAAACCGACTTCGGCGCGCTGCCGTTCGAGAAGGGCGACTACATCAACATCCCTCGCGCCGTTACCTACCGTATCGTCCCCGAATCTGCCGACAATTTTTTCCTCATTATCCAATCGAAAGGAGAGTTTGAACAGCCCGAAAAGGGCCTTTTGGGGCAGCACGCACTCTACGACCCTGCCGCCATAATCACGCCCGAGCCCGAGCCCATCATCGACCCGCAAGCGCGCGAGTGGGATATTCTCATTCGCGTTGACGACGAGATCTCGAAAGTGGTCTATCCCTTCAACCCGATCGATGTCGTCGGTTGGAAAGGCGACCTTACCGTCTGGAAAATCAACCTCCGGGATATTCGCCCGATCATGAGCCACCGCGCGCACCTGCCGCCCAGCGCTCACACAACCTTTGTGACTGCCGGCGCGGTCGTCTGCAGTTTCTTGCCCCGCCCATTAGAACAGGACGCCGATGCGCTCAAGGTACCTTTCTTTCACCGCAACACGGATTACGATGAGTTCATCTTCTATCACGACGGAGATTTCTTCAGCAAGGACAACATCAAGCCCGGCATGGCCACGTTGCATCCGCGCGGGATCCACCACGGGCCCCACCCGAAGGCTCTGGCCAATCAGAACAAGAAAACCCACACCGACGAGTACGCGGTCATGCTCGATGGTTTGAACCCCATTCATGTGCTGCCGGCCGGGGAAAAAGTCGAATGGCCGGAGTACTGGAAATCCTGGACGCCCTCACAGTAATATTTTTTACAATTTCTTCATCTTTCGTGGTACTTTAGCTCTCATCTACATTCGTTCCGAGCCGCGTTGTTCTCGGACGGATTCGACCTATCCATCGGAATGAGGAACTACTTGATGAGATCGCGCCAAATTGTGTTTGCGCTCGCCCTAATGGCTGGTGCTGTTCCTGTTTGGGGGCAGACTAATGTCCTTACAGCTCAGTACAGCAATTACCGGCTAGCCAGCAACCCGACCGAGACCGTTCTCACGACGTCGAACGTCAGTCCTCTCACGTTCGGCAAGCTATTCACGCGTGCCGTGGACGGCTATGTCTATGCCCAGCCTCTTTACCTTTCCGCGCTGACCATCAACGGGAAGACTCAGAACGTGGTGTTTGTGGCTTCCATGCACAACACGCTCTATGCTTTCGATGCCGATGATCCGACCGCCTCCAACGCGCTCTGGCAAGTGAACTTTGGGGCTTCAGCCCCGAAGCCGAGCGGCTATTTGACTCCCGAAGTCGGAATTTTAAGCACCCCGGTTATCGATCGCACGACCGGTACCATCTATGCCGTGTCGGACACGCTCGAGAACGGCACCAATATATATCGCCTTCATGCGCTCGACGTTTCTACTGGTAACGAGAAGTTCGGCGGTCCGGTTGTAATTGCAGGCAGCGTCCCCGGAACCGGTTATGACAATGTGTCCGGTGTAGTTACTTTCAATCCCGCTAAACAACTTCAGCGTCCCGCCCTGCTCGAGGCTTTCGGCAACATCTACATTGCCTTTGGGGAAGCCAACTCTGATCCGTTTCACGGCTGGCTCATGGCTTACAATGCCGCCACCCTTCAGCAAACCGGCATTTATTGTGATACGCCCAATGGCCAGCGCGGCGGCATCTGGCAATCCGGTTCAGGCCCCTCCAGTGACACCAGCTTTGTCTATGTCACCACTGCGGATGGATCCTCAAATCCCGGGATGGGCTCAAGCTTCCTCCGCCTTACCAAAAACCTTCAGATCAGCGATTACTTCACTGCGGCGAGTTACAACTATCTGAATTTCGCTGACTACGATCTCGGAACCACCAGCCCGGTGCTGATTCCAAATCTTGATTTGTTGGTAGGCGGAACTAAAAGCGGCGGCCTCTATCTGACCAAACGAAGTGTCATGGGTCATCTGGCTGCCAACAACAGCCAAATTGTCCAGAGCTTCCAGGCTACCCCGGTATGCACCAGTCTTTCATGGCAGACCTGCTTTCATATTCATTCCATGGCATTCTGGAGTCGCACCCTTTCTCCTTCGTTGCTCTACATTTGGGGTTGGAATGACGTGCTGAAGGCGTTCTCTTTTCAAAACGGCACATTCAACACCACGCCGGTAGCGCAAAATTTAAGCACCGCGGCCACATTTCCCGGTGGCGAAGTGAGCATCAGCTCAGCCGGCGAAAAACCCGGAAGCGCGGTTTTGTGGGCCGCTACCAGCATGGGTGACGCTCTAAAATCGATTGTCCCCGGCGTGCTGCACGCCTACGACGCCTCCGATGTCTCGAGAGAACTTTGGAATAGCGCCATGAGTCCCAGTGATGACATAGGACTGTTTGCGAAGTTCAACACCATCACCGTTGTTAACGGCAAAGTGTACGTGCCCTCATTCTCAAATCAGCTCTCGGTTTACGGATTGCTGACGCACTAGTTTTCTGGACGGAGCCGCTTACTGGCGTGCGCGGCTTAACCAAATCAACAGGTTACCGAGTACAGAACCTGTTAACCATCTTGAGCCTTGGCGATCACGTAACCGCGGCGGTGTTGCCAGTTCATTCGCGTTCAGCGTCAGTTACGCGGGAACGTCGCCGCGGACGGTGAGTTCAGAGCAGTCGTCGGCCAGTCACGCGCGTATCGTATCCGCCAAGGCCCTCCAACTCGCGCCGAAAGTCAGATCGGCAGAGTGTGTCGAGCAACGTCCGAACGCGCGGCATATCCAGATGCCGTTTACGAATCACCAGATCGTAGCGCTCGGTAAGCAGCGGAACAAAACTGAGTCCAAATGCGCGGGCGGCGGCGCGGGTCGAAAGACAGCAGTCCACTGCGCCTGATCGCACTTGCGACGCCGCCGGGAGGTGTCCAGGCGCAAAGTCCGTATACCCGCGGACCTTTCGCGCCTCGACCCGAAGCTGTTGCAAACGCGAATCGAGAAAATTTCGGATGCCGGAACCTTCCTCTCGATTGACGATGCGAACATCCTTCCTGGAAAAATCTTCGATTCCTCGAATGTTCTTGGGATTGTCCCGCGCGGTCACAATTCCCTCCTCCCACACCGCAAAGGAGATTACGGCGACGGAGTGCTTCGGGAAGATCCGGCCAATTTCCGGCAGATTCGATTCGCCGCTACTCTCATCCCGTAAATGCGTACCCGCTACATGCACGGATCCTGCTTTCAGCAAACCCAGCGCTTGCGAACTATTCCGGTTCGCAAGCACGAGTTCCACACCAGCCGTTTGGGCATGACGAGAGAGCACAGAAATGCCCGGGTCGCATCCCGCCACCAGAATTCGGTTGCTGAAGTCGTCGTCGGCCTGGAGCATTTGGACGGGCCTCTTTCCCTGCCGCTGCGGCTTGGCGGCAATCAATGCATCGGCGGCGGGAAAATACCACGGCACAGCGGACGGCGCGGAAGCCATCAGCCGCCCTTCAACACGGCAAAGCTGAACGGCTTGGCCCTCTTCAAGCCTCGACGATCCGGGTAGAACGACAGCGGATTCCGAACGCAAATTCGCAGCAGCTGCAGCTTCGGCCAAAGTGAAGATCTCTTCGACTGTAGCCTCGAGCGCCCGCGCCAAACGGAGGGCAACGGCCGTGTTCGGCACATACGTTCCAGCTTCCATCGCGTAGATCGTCTGACGGCTCACGCCTGCCGCCTCGGCGAGATGAATCACCGAAATTCCACGCTTGCGCCGCAACTGCCCTAACCTCGTTTCGATATCGCGTTCGTTGTCTTGCATCCGTTACATTGATAATCTTACAAGACATGCGCGGGCGCCAGGCTTTTTTCTGTTTTTCCGTTTTAGTCATCTCGTCACTGCGTTGTTTTGGACAGGCTGGGAAGGCGGATCTGTTCGGTACGGTCCACGACCCATCCGGGCTCGGACTGGCAAACGCGAAGGTAGCTGGAGTGGAACAATCCACCGGAGCCCGCTTTGGAGTGACTACAGACGGTCGCGGCGAATATCATCTGCTCGGGCTGGCCGCCGGACGCTATACATTGACCGTGGAGAAACCTGGATTTCAGCCGCTACGGCAAACCGCGATCACTCTTCGCATTGGTGACCAGACCCAACTGAACATGAAGCTTGCCCTGGGCCAAGCCTCGCAGTCGATTGTAGTGAATGCCGAAACATCGCTGCTTGAGACAGCCAGCGGCTCGGTGAACTATCACGTTACCCAGACGGAGATCGAAAAGCTGCCTCTTGACGGCCGGAACTTCATTCCCCTCGTGGCGCTCTCGCCCGGGGTCGCTTTGCCGGGAGGTGGGTCGCTGTTGCCGCGCATCAACGGAAGCCGGCCGCGCACCAACGAGTATCTTTACGACGGAATCAGCGTGCTGCAGCCCGAACCCGGGCAGGTCGCCTTTTACCCGATCATCGACGCCATGGAAGAGTTCAGGCTCAACATCAATTCGTACTCGCCGGAATATGGGCGGTCGAACGGCGGAACTGTTATGGTGGCCGGGAAGTCCGGAAGCAACCAGCTTCATGGTTCGATGTTTGAGTTTTTTCGCAATGAAGATCTCAACGCCCGTAACTATTTCGCGCCCTCGGGAGTGAAGCCGGAGTTTCGCAGAAATCAATACGGCCTGACCCTGGGCGGCCCGGTTCGCGCGAGTAAGACATTCTTCTTCGTGGATTGGCAGGGCACGCGCCTTCGGACCGGGATTACCCGGCAAAGCGTCGTCCCTACCCTGGCCCAACGCCGTGGTGTCTTCTGCGCGCCGATTTACGATCCCGCAACATCACCCCGGGCGGCTTTTGCGAACAATACAATTCCGGCAAGTAGATTCGACCCGCTTGCGCTACAGATCTTGAATCACTACCCTTTGCCTAATAAGGCAGGCGCCAATAATTACGTGCGCACAGCCGTGGAACCGGACAGCCAGGACCAGTTTGATGTCCGCGGCGATCAGGTATTTAATGCGAAGCACCGCGTTTTTCTGCGCTACTCGTATTTGCGCGACAACGATACTCCAGTTACTTTTCTTCCGGATGGCAGCGGTAATCTGACCTCCGGAGTTATCGGACACGCCATCACGCGCGGAGACGGCATCGCATCTGAATACGACTCGACACTCTCGCCGGCGATGTTGAACCAGGCGCGCTTCGGGTACACACGCCGCGACGTGAACCAGGCATCGCTCCAAAACGGCGGCGTTACGATTCCCGGCGCTCCTTCCAGCGCCTTCGCTTCCATACTCCCGATCTTCACGGTTACGGGCTTTCAACAGGTAGGCCCGACCGCTGCCGCCAACGCCAATTTCACCACTTCCGTAACGGAATTTCTCGACACTTTTTCTGTTGCCCACGGCAGGCATTCGCTCAAGTTCGGAACGGACCTCCGCCGCGAAGCCTTGGACATCGTCAATCCTGCCAACCCGACGGGATCGTACGCATTCACCGCCACCGGCACCGACTCTTCCACCGGCGCTGGCGGCAACGCACTCGCCTCATTGCTGCTCGGCCAGGTAAATGCCTTCAGCATCGATATTCAGAAGCGGGCGATCCAGGCGCGTGCGCACATTACAGAATTCTTCATCGCGGACGATTGGAAAGCTACCCCCCGGCTCACGCTCAATCTCGGCACGCGCTACACGCTGAATTTCCCTTCGACCGAACTCCATAACCAGACCGCCGTCTTCAATCTGAAAACCCAGGTACTCGACTTTCCGCACACCGCCCGGGAACTGGAATGCTGCGATTTCGGACCGCGCATCGGGTTGGCCTACAGGGCAGGCGACTCCTGGGTGATCCGTTCGAGTTACGGAATGGTGTGGTTCGAACAGACCGGCATCACTTCTCCGTTCACCCTGCCTCAATTTCCGTTCGTCCAGACAGTGGGGCAGCAATCGCAGGACAACATCAACGCGGCATTTGTTCTGTCTGCCGGGCCGGCAGTGCGGGTCACCGCGCCGAATCCGAATTCAGGATTGGGGCAAGGTGTCTTCGGCGTCGATCGTAAAGTGGGTTCCGGAAATTCGCAGCAGTGGAATTTCACGGTACAAAAGACGTTCGGGAAAGATCTAAATTTCGAAATCGGATATCTGGGATCGAAGAACACGCACCTCGGTTTGCCGGAGTCGAATCTCAACCAGCTGCCCGCGAGTGAGTTGGCTCTGGGCTCGGCGCTTACGGTCAAGGTGCTGAATCCCTATTACGGACAGGTGCCGGCATCCTCATCCCTGGGACAGAAAAAAATCGCGAGGCAGCAGCTACTCCGCGCCTACCCGAGGTTCACTAACGTGGCGCTGTTCCGCGACAACGTGGGCGATTCGGAATACGATGCGTTGGAGGCAAAGCTGGAAAAACGTTTCTCGCGCGGATTGACATTTACCTTCGCATATACTTTTTCGAAGCTGATCGACGATGCGTCTACTTACTTTTCCCAGACGATTTTTACCGGACCCGCTCTGACCACCATCGGAGCGGCAGACGCTTTCAATCGCAAGCTCGAGCGCGATGTCTCCACCGGCGATATTCCGCGCGTATTTTCGGCGGGGTGGGTCTACGCTGTCCCGCGCTGGTGGAAGATTTCCGGCTGGGAGATCGGCGGCTTGGTTCGGGTTCAAGCTGGTGATGCGGTCCCCGTCACTCAGGCGACCAATAACCTGTCGACATTCGGTTATGCGGTTCAGCGGCCCCATCGAATTGGCAATCCGAACCACTTCGCAACCCGCGGCGCTTCGGCCTGGTTCAACCAGAGCGCATTTACCGCCGCGGGGCAATATGCGATTGGGAACAGTTCGCGCAACCCGGTTCGGGGCCCGGGCCTGCAGAATGCCGATCTCATGATAGGCAAAACGTTCCGGGTGACCGAGCGCGTGAATTTCGAGTTACGCGCTGAAGCTTTCAACGTGAGCAATACGCCGCCTTTGAACGATCCGAATGGATCATTCGGAAGCGCCGCCTTCGGGACCGTCACCAGTGCGGGCAACCCGAGAGACTTCGAGTTCGCGGGAAAAATCCGGTTCTAGACTTCGGCGACTACCGGGTTGCGCAGTTCGCCCAGTCCTTGCACACGCACGACCACTTCATCGCCCGCCCTGAGCCAGCGCGGCGGTTTGTGGGAGAAGCCGACGCCCGCGGGCGTGCCGGTGGAGATGATGTCGCCAGGTTCCAGCGTGAACACACTCGACAAGTAGGCGATCAGTTCGGGGACTCGGAAGATCAATTCGCGCGTGTTCGAGTGCTGCAAGGTTTCGCCGTTAATCGTCAGGCTGATATCGAGATTGTGCGGATCGGCAACTTCGTCGGCGGTGACCAGGTACGGTCCCATGGGCGCGAACGTGTCGAAGGTCTTGCCGATCATCCACTGGCTGGTCGCCATCTGGAAATCGCGTGCGCTGACGTCATTCAGATTCATGTATCCAAAGACGTGGTCCGCCCAGTTGGCGGCATCAATGTGGCGGCCGGGCTTGCCGACCACGACGGCGAACTCGGCTTCGTAATCCGGCTTCTCGGAATTCTTGGGAAGCACAATGTTGTCGCCGCTGGCGATGGTGCATGAGGGGTACTTGGAGAAGACTGTGGGGGTCTTCGGAATTTCCATGTTGGATTCCATGGCGTGATCGCGGTAATTCAGGCCGATGCAGATGATCTTCGGCGGCTTCGGAATCGGCGCCAGCAGTTTGACGGAGGCGAGGGGAATAGCGGCTCCGGCGGGCGGCGTTTCCAGATGCGCGCTGATGCGGCGCAAGGCCTCCGGACCGCCTTCGATGACGGAGAGAACAGTGGGGTAGCCGGCTGCGTGGAGGCTGACCACATTGTCGCCGACGACAGCGCCGGCGTGGGTCGAGTTTTGGGTCTGGAAGGTAACGAGTTTCATGAGTTAATTCGCAAGTGTATCAGGTGATCAGCGGATGAGGTGGATGCGAAGCGCTGGCTTAAGCTTGGCCCAGGCGCGGTCCGCGGAAACAGCGGTGAGGCTGTGAATTTGCGAACTGGCCAAACAGGCACGATCTCCAAGGGAAAGATTATGGCGTCGAGCTAGCACGCAAAGTTCGGCGGTCCCTCTGTGCCAACATGACTGAGACAACTTGTGTGACCGCAATTAGTGAGCAGGGCGGGAAAGAGAATCAGCATGGCAACGATGAACAGCACTGCTCGCCCGGCGTCACAAGGGACGGGATTATCAGAGTCAGTAGGTGAG
>JBBROU010000027.1:0-43851 GCA_038229055.1 Bryobacterales bacterium
GAAATTGGCTTCGTTTGCTCAAATGCCGAAATCGGTACCTCATTTACTCCCGCGGCTTGAATCTCTCCGTATGAGCCTTATGCGCGTGCGTATGAATATCCCCGATATTCAGCCCCGTCAGGGCCACCGCGATCGCTCCGCCAATCAGCGGCGGCAAGGTCAGTACCACATAGACGATCAGCGAAAAGCTCTTCGCATCCGGACGCTCCGCGTTCAACCACTCCAGCGCCTTCGCGCAGAAATATTGAAACGATCCGATATTCGCCGGCGCATTCGGAATCATCGTCCCCAGCCGGACAATGATCAGCACCACGCCCGCCGCACGCAGCGAGAAATCGAAATTCGCCGCGCGAAAGAGCGCCCAGACGGCGACTATTTGCAGGAAAAGATACAGCAGGCTGAGCCCAAACGCCGCGCCCATCGTACGCCAGTTGCCCAGGCGATGGATCTCATGCATCACGTGCATGAACTTCGCCGCCCACGGCCGCTCCGAAAAATAAGAGTGCGCATGCTCGCGCCGGAACAGGATGTACATGAACAGCAGCGAGAGCGAAAGCACTCCCAGGCCCAGCAGCCACGCGCCTTTCGTCAGCCATGGCTCGATGTTGTTCATATCCGCCGTCACCAGAAAATATCCGATGACCATCCAGATGCCGTCCATCACGCGTTCGATCGCCGCCGACGTCAGCGCCAGCGAGATCGGCACCTCCGTCCAGAACGTCAACAGATAACAGCGGATAATCTCGCCCGCTTTCGCCGGCAGCACGTCATTGCCGAACAGCCCCACGAACACCGCTTGGATGCACGCCCACAACGGCGGCTTTTCGGCCGGACTCAGCAGCGTCTGCCAGCGCCACGCGTCCACCACGTAAACCAGCATCTCGAGCGTGACGGCCAGCGTCACCCATCCCCATTCCAGCGCTCGCACGTCGGACCCGAACTGCTGATACGGGAATTTTTTAAACACCCAAATCAGGCTGGCGAGCGCGATGCCATATCCCATTAGTGGCAGCAGCCACTTCGGAATTCTGAATTTGCGTGTGGTCGCCGGCAACAGCCTTATCATATCCGTTGACGCTCGGCTATTCTGTACTAAAGATGCTGCTCCCCCTCGCGCTCTTGCTCACCGCGCCGCTTGTTCCCCGCACCGCGATCGATTTCAAACAGCCGCAACTCGCTGCTTCGGACAAGCTGGTTGCCGTTACTTTTGGATCGCAGAACTCTATCTACTTCACCGCATCGCATGATCGCGGCAAGACCTTCGCGCCGATCATTAAGGTTGCCGACGCCGGAGGGCTTTCACTCGGAATGCATCGCGGCCCGCGTATAGCGATCACGCCCCAAGCCATCGTGATCAGCGCCGTCGCCGGGGCGCAGGGGAAGGGAATGGATGGCGACCTCCTTGCCTTCCGCTCGACCGACGGTGGCGCGACCTGGTCCGCTGGAGTCGCCGTGAATGATGTTCCCGGCTCCGCGCGCGAAGGTCTGCACGCCATGGCCGCGAATGGCGGTCTCCTCTACGCGGTCTGGCTCGACCTGCGCGAAAAAGGCACGCGCCTCTACGGAGCCTCGTCCACCGACGGTGGCCTCACCTGGTCGAAGAACGCGCTGGTCTACGCCTCGCCCTCCGGCTCCATCTGCCAGTGCTGCCATCCCAGCCTCGCCATTGCTCCCGATGGCGAAATTTTCGCGATGTGGCGCAATGAACTCGACGGGTTCCGCGATATGTATTTCGCGTCATCGACCAACCATGGCAAGACGTTCGACAAAGCCGCCAAGATCGGCGCGGGGACTTGGAAATTGAACGCCTGCCCGATGGATGGCGGCGGCGTCGCTCTCACTCCGGATCGCAAACTCGTCTCTGTCTGGCGTCGCGAAAACAGCATCTATCTCGCTCAGGGCGACCGCGCCGAGCGCTTGCTCGAAGAAGGCAGGAACGCCGCCATCGCCGCGTCCCCCGAGGGCATCTTCGCTGCGTGGCAAACCAAAACCGGTCTGCACGCGCGCATCCCGGGCAATGAAGAGCCTTTCGTTATCGATGCTGAAGGCGAATACCCGCGGCTTGTCGCGCTTCCTGGGGGCACCGTGCTCGCCACGTGGGAACGCAAAGGCACCATTCAATTCCGGACACTGCCCTGACTCTCCTGCTGCTGACGCTCGCCGCCATCGCGTTCCTGCTGTTCTTGATTCTCGTCGTCAAGCTGCACGCGTTCCTGGCGCTGCTGCTCACCAGCATGGCTCTCGGGCTCTCCGCCGGCATGCCGCCCGTCGCCGTGCTGAAGTCGATTCAGAACGGCTTCGGCGAAGCGCTCGGCTTCATCGCCATTGTGCTTGGATTAGGCGCGATGATCGGCGGCTATCTCGAGCACTCCGGCGGCGGTCGCGTCCTCGCCGACTGGCTGCTGACTAAGTTCGGGCGCGAGCGCGCCGCCTGGGCGCTGCTCGTTGCCGCGTTCCTCGTCGGCCTGCCGATCTTCTTTGAGGTCGGCTTCATCATCCTAGTTCCGCTGGTCTGGAATCTGGCGCGCGAATCCAAGCGCTCGCTGCTGGTCTACGGCTTGCCGATGGCCGCCGCTCTCACCGTCACCCATGCGCTGGTGCCGCCGCATCCCGCGCCCGCCGCTGCCGCGCAACTCCTCGGCGCCGATCTCGGCCGCGCCATTCTCTTCGGTGCCGCTCTCTCCATCCCCATGGCCATCGCCGGAGGCATCGTCTATGGCGGATGGATCGCACGGCGCATCTTCGTCCCCGTGCCTGAGATGGCGCCGCGTCTCCCCGACGTTCCCAAGAACCAGGCAGCACCGCCCGTTGGCCTGGTGTTCGCGCTCCTCCTGCTACCCGTAGCGCTCATCGTCGCCGCCACCCTCGCCGGACCGAAGAGCCCGTCACTCCAGTTTGTTGGCCATCCCTTCACGGCGCTGACCGTCACCCCTGCTTGGCTGCATGATCTTCTTCGGGTGGCGTCGCGGCCTCACCCGCGAGCAACTCCTGAAGCTCACCACCGAGTCGCTCTCTCCCATCGCCTCGCTGCTGCTGATCATGGGTGCTGGCGGCGCCTTCAAGCAGATCATCGTGGATACCGGAGTCGGCGCTTACGCGGGAAAGTTGCTGGCCGCATCGGCCGTCTCGCCGCTGCTCGTCGCCTATCTCGTCGCCGCCGGAATGCGCGCGGCGCAAGGCTCGGCCACGGTCGCCATCATCACTGCCGCGGGCATCATCGCGCCACTCATGAAGAACATGCCCGGCGTCCACCCCGAGATGATTTACCTCGCCGTCTGCTGCGGCGGCACCATGCTCTCGCACGTCAATGACGCCGGCTTCTGGATGGTTAATCAGTACTTCGGCATGACCGTGCCCCAGACCCTGCGAAGCTGGACCGCCATGAAGGTTGTCACCTCGCTGGTGGGCTTCGCGATCCTGCTCGCAGTTCAGCTTCTTATGCGTTAGCGCCGGTAACCATCGGCTCGTCGAAGCTGCCGCCGTAGATACTCGGTACGTGAGCGTTCATCGCGCGCAAATACACACTGAGCTGCCCGCGGTGGTGAACTGAGTGCTTCGCCCAGAAGTCGAGATACGACACGACGGGAAGTTTCATCATCCCGAAGAAGTCCACCGGCGTCGTCAGTTGTTCACCCGTCATCGCCTTCACTTTGGCGATTCCGGCCTGATAACCCGCATCATAAACCGCCACCATCTCCGCGGGCGTCGCCGGCGCGGGACCCGGATCGCCGCTCCCGAAACCGAGGTTGGCAATACCGTCGGCGAACCAGATCTCGCCGGTTACCATGTGCCACATCAAGTCGCTTGCGGTGCGGCCCGCATCTCCGAGCTTGAAGTCCATCTTGTTGGCCGGCATCGCGGCGAGCACCTTCTTGGTGGTCTCAAATTCAGTGTCTAGGCCGGTAGTGAAAAACATCGCCAGCCCTTTAGCTTGTTCAGGGGTGAAGTTCATGTGTGGATTGTATACTGTTCACTCCCCGAATCTGCCTGAAAATTTCGGCGAATTCCGGCAGCGGAATTTGCTCCGCGCGCGCCCCCGCCTGTGGCAGGTTCTCGACCGCGCGCCTGTCGTAGTAGTCCACCAGATTATTGCGCAGCGTCTTGCGCTTGTGCTGAAAGCAGCGCGATAAAAATTGGAGGAACTCGTCCACATCGGCTACGCCCCAATCGCCATCCCGGGGCGTTAGCCGGATGACCGATGAGTCTACTTTGGGCGGCGGCCGAAACGCACCCGGCTTCACGCCGAACACGATCTCAGCCCGCGCGAATAGCTGCGTCGCCACGGACAGATATCCATAGTCGCGGCTTCCGGGCCCCGCGGCCACGCGCTGCGCAACCTCCTTCTGGATAAGGAAGACGGCCCGCCGCCGCAGCCGCACCACGCGTTCGATGATCGCCGTCGCAACGTAGTAAGGAAGGTTGCCCGCGATCGGGGAATCCGGCCAGCGGTTGAAATCCACCTCCAGCGCGTCGCCGCGCACCAGTTCCACTTGCGGGAATTTTGCGGCGATCATGTCGGCCAGTGCCGGGTCGAGCTCGATCGCGGCCACGTGCTCGGCATGCGCGAGCAGCCGCTCAGTCAACGCACCTTGACCTGGACCGATTTCCACGATACTCGGGCAGTGGTCCCCGCAAGCCGCCACCGCGATCCGCTCCAGAATTTTCTGACTAATGAGGAAGTGCTGCCCGAGTTTCTGCCGCACGCGTCAGCCGCGGACGTTGATGCGGTGGAAGGTCAACAGCACTTTGCCCGAGATCGGCTGGCCAAATGCCGTCGCGGGATTGAAGCTGGTGTAGAGAATCATCTTGCCGATCTGCTGCAGCGCCTCGCGCGAGACTTGGCCATTGGGAACGGTGTAGTTTGAAACGACGCCGCGCTCATCGATGGTCAATTCTACGACCACATCGCTGCCGCTGAACCCGAATGGCGGAAGGTCGTCCACCGTGACCTGCGTGTACAAGCCGCTGGGAGTGTCATTGAGAAAGTTGCGCGGAAACGCCAGCGTATCGACGAGCGCCATGAATAGCACCACCGACATGATGAGCCCGCCCGCCGCCGGCACGGCGAGAGGCCGCATCAGATCGCGCAGCCGCAGTTCCGTCCGCACCAGCCAGGATTCTATGAAAGCCGGCCAGAAAATCGGTCGTTTCCGCGCCTGCTCGCGCGAGGCAATCACGCGCAGCCGCAAGTTCAGCTCCGGGGGTGCCGGGACTCGCGGCAGTTGGCGAAGTTCTTCTCGCACCCGCGCCAATCCCGTGGAGTACTGAGTGCAAGCGCGGCAGCCCGCCAGGTGAAGCGAAACCACTCGCGATTCGCCTTCGCTCAGCGCCCCATCCAGGAACGGAGATAACGACTGTTGTACTCGTTCGCAGCTCATAGTGGTCACTTGGCCGGCCCTGGTACCCAGTTCAGGGCCGGTCCCGGATTCAACCGCCCCAGTAACTCCTCGCGCAGCGCCTCACGGCCGCGCATGATTCTTGACTTCACAGTCCCAATCGAAATTTGCAGCACGTCGGCGATTTCGTCGTAACTCAGATCTTCCATGTCGCGCAGCACCACGGCCGCGCGGAAGCTCGGGTTGATCGTGCTCAGCGCCTCCTCGATCAGCATGTGCCTTTCGCGGTCGAACGCGCGGTCGAATGGCGAGCGGCTCGGGTCCGCGATGGGGCGCTCACGCACACCGGCCTCGTTCGATTCCTCGTCGAGGCCCACCTCATGCCGGCGGTGCCGGAAAATCCATCGCCTCCGGTTGTGGACTTCATTGACCGAGATACGGTATACCCAAGTCCGCAGGCTGCTTTGGCCACGAAACTGGCCTACGCTGCGGAACACCTTAAGGAATACTTCCTGCGTTACGTCGCCCGCGTCGCGCGAATCGTCCAGCAGGCGCGCCGCAAGATTATAGACTGGCTGTTGAAAGCGTTCGATGAGCCTTTCGTAAGCGCGTTCTTCGCCCGCCCGCAAGCCTTCGACCAGCCGTAGATCCTCGAGCGAAACCGCGTGCTCGCGCGACAGATTTTGCTGAATATCGAGTGTCAGGGAATCGCCCATAAGTCTGTCTCAGGCCGCTTTCACGCTACCACAACAGACACCGGCGCTCACCGGAAAGTTCCAGGTTAGAGGCCGAACTCGATTCCCTGCGCTAGCGGCAGCTCCGTCGACCAGTTGATCGTGTTGGTCTGACGGCGCATATATGCCTTCCAGGAATCGCTGCCGGCCTCGCGCCCGCCGCCGGTGTCCTTCTCGCCGCCGAAGGCTCCGCCGATCTCCGCGCCGCTGGTGCCGATGTTGATATTGGCAATCCCGCAATCGCTCCCGCGATGGCTCAGGAAGGTCTCGGCGGAAATCATGCTGGTCGTAAACATCGCCGACGAAAGCCCCTGCGGCACGTCATTGTGCCAGCGCAGCGCGTCTTCCAGATGCTCGAATTCGAGCAGATAAAGGATGGGAGCGAAGATCTCGTCGCGCAGGATGGGCATCCGCGGATGTGCCCGAACCAGCGTCGGCTCGGCGAAGCAGCCGCCGATGGCATTGCCGCCGTAGAGCACTTCGCCGCCCTCGGCGCGCGCGCGATCGAGGCCCTTCACCATCGCTTCGACGGCTTGCGGACTCACCAGCGGTCCCATCAGCGTCTCCGGCTCCATCGGATTGCCAATGCGCACCTGCCCGTATGCGGCCTTTAGCGATTCGGTTATTTGCGCCGCGATCCCCTTCTGCAGGAAGACACGCCGCGTGCTGGTGCAGCGCTGGCCGGCCGTGCCGACGGCGCCAAACACAATCGCCCGCAAGGTCAAATCGAGGTTGGCGTCATCCATTACGATGATGGCGTTGTTGCCGCCCAGCTCCAGGATGGTGCGGCCCAGCCGACGGCCCACCACTTCCGCCGCATGCCGGCCGACGGCGGACGAACCGGTGAAGCTAACCAGCGGCACGCGGCGATCCGCGAGCATCGCCTCGCCCACAACTTCGTTCGATCCGGTGACGACGTTGAACACGCCCTCGAAGCCGTGCCGCGCCAGCACGCGGTCGCAGATCGCCTGCACGGCGAGCGCGCAAAGCGGCGTCTTGGGCGATGGCTTCCAAACCACGGTATCGCCGCAAACCGCAGCCAGCATGGCATTCCACGCCCACACGGCCACAGGGAAGTTGAACGCGCTGATCACGCCGGCCACGCCAAGCGGATGCCATTGCTCATACATGCGATGGCCGGGACGCTCGCTGTGCATGGTTTTGCCGTAGAGCTGCCGCGAGAGACCAACCGCGAAATCGGCGATGTCGATCATCTCCCGCACTTCGCCCTCGCCCTCGGCCCGGATCTTGCCCATCTCCAGCGTCACGAGCGCACCCAAATCGGACTTATGCTCGCGTAGCTCGTTGCCGATCTGGCGCACGATCTCGCCTCTACGCGGGGCAGGCAACAGTCGCCAGCGCGTGAAGACATCGGCGGCCCGCTCGATGGTCGCGTCATACTCGGCGCGGCTCATCATCCGCACGCGTCCGAGTTCCGACCCATCGGATGGGTTCGAGATCAGCTCGCCCGCGGGATCTGTAACCACCCCAAGCCGCGTTAACAATTCCGAAGATTGCATGTAGTCTTCCTGTTTTAGTGTCGCGAAAGCATCGAGAAAGCTTCGATGCCGGTGGCGAACTCGCGTCCGGCATCTTCCGCCGCGCGACGCATCCGGTCGACGATGCCCGCCTGAAACTTCGCATCGTGCCATTCCAGGAAACCATGCCGCGCGCTAATCCGCAACGCGGCTTCCCGAGTGGTCGCGCCCCGGGGTTTGGTTGCGCGAATGTGCAGCGGGTCAGCGATGATGGCATTTTCCGTAGCCTCGAGCGCGAGCCCCACAAGACGCTCCGGATCGCACGGGAGCAACGGAGCCAGGGTCGCGAACGTCGAAATCCCCGCGGCACGAAGGTCTCGAATCGCTAAGAAACGCTGCTCAATGGTTGCGCAATGCGGCTCATAGATGCGGCGGATCTCATCGCGGTCCGTAGTTATCGAAAAGCTCACCCGCAATGCGGTCCGTTGCGCAAGCTGCTGTAAGAAATCCAGATCGCGCAGGATCAGCGGACCTCTGGTTTGAATCGTGAAGACGCGCGGCGGCACCTCAATCAGGGATTTCAGAACTGCCGGCATCAGAGCCGCTTCCGCCTCGGCCGGCTGATACGGATCGACCAGCGGGGAACAATAAACAACCTCATGCCCACGAGTCGCTCGCTTCAGTAATTCGGCGGCGTTGCTCTTGAAGGTGGTGAACTTGCCCCAGTGCTGCCAGTCGGCAGGCTTCAATCCGCCATAAATACCGAGCGTCGGCACATAACAGTAGGAACAACCGTAGGTACAATTACGCGCCGGTGTGAGCGAATGCGTGAATCCGGCTTCGGCGATGAAGCCGGTAGTCGGGCTGAGAATACCGCGCGCTTCCGCGAAATGAATAGCGGCCGGCACTCCAGTCAAATTAAAGCGCGAGCTGCTCGCGGGCGTGGTGCAAGCAGATCTCGATGTTCTCTTCGGCGAGCCGCATGCGCGCCGCTTCGGATTGATAGCTTACGCGCGGAAGTTTTTCAAGCCGTGCGGACTGCTTCCGAACCAAAGCGAGCGTCCTCGAAAGATAAACTCCGCTCCGATCCGGAAAAGTGACCCAGTACTTATCAGTCAAGCAGGGAACTTGCAAAGGATCGCGCGTGATCATCTCGAGCGTAAAGCGCGTGTTGGGACGCGCCGACCGAACGGCCGCGAGCATCTTTTTCAGGTCGAGCACACCTTCGCCCAGAGGCACTTCGGAAAGCAGAAAACCGTCGGGGTACTCTTCCACTCCCATATCCTTCACGTGAGTCGACAGCGTGTACGGCGCGAGCGCCTGCACCACCGACAGAGGATCGTCCAGCAGGGAGATGTTGTTACCGAAATCGAGGCACACTCCCAGGTATTCACTCGGATGCGTCTTCAGCAGGGCGAGCATTTCATCCACGGTCCAATCTTTATGGTTCTCGAGAGCAACCGGGATCTTCTGCTTCTCGGCAACCGCCACGGCGCGCTTCACCGCGGCGATGCTGGCTGTTACAAACTGCTGCCATTCGCTCAAGCTGGTGAAATCTTCATAGCGTCGGCCGCTTAGGCCGGCGACCCGCACCGCGACGGCTCCGACAGACTTAGCGGCTGCCAGATCGCGCTCAAAGGCCGCCATATCCGCCGGAGACTTCGGAAGTGACGCCATCGTCTCGATATACATCCCCAACGCCTCGGCGCGAGTGCGCAGCTTTTGTAGATCCACCGGCTGCATCGAACTCAGATCGGCTTGAATCCCGGCGGCGCCGAACCCATGCGCGCGCTCCAAGAAAGCATAAGTGTCATTCGGAATCTTGACCCCGATATAGCAAGTGGTCGCAATACCCATGCGGCTAGGGGGCGGCGCGCCGATGAATTTTTGATCTGCCCGACCGGCGGCCGCGGCGAGCCCCAGCGTGGATGCTACAAAACCTCTCCTGTTTAGTTTCTTGACACTAAAAGCTTGCCGGTTCACTCCGCAATTGTATCAAGGCCATCACGCAATCCTGGTTCCTGTTAATCGCCGTAGACACTTGTGGTATTACTAGCGTTTGAATTATTCGTGAGAGAAGAACCGAGGTTGCCGTTTAAAACCGGTAACCAGGACCGCGCTGCATCGAAGTTAGGCGGTCTCACTTTAATTCGCGGCGCCCGCCAGTTGTTGACATTGCGCGGACACTCCGGACCCCGGCGCGGGCTCGACCTCCAAGAACTTCGCGTGATCCGCGATGGCGCGGTTCTCGTGCGCAACGGCATCATCGAAGAGGTCGGCCCCACGCGGAGACTCGAGAACATGATTTCGGCGCGGGGCGCTCGTGAGATCGATGCATCCGGGCGCGTCGTTATGCCGGCGTTTGTCGATTCCCAGACGTCCATCATCCCGTTGGACCCGATTTCTTCCGAGCGTACCGACGAAAGCTTTCGTCATCTGGAAGGTGTTTCCAGCCGGCGTTTAATCAACAGCGCGGAGCGGATCACACATGGAATGGCGCGTCACGGTACCGGATCGATCCAGGCCTACGTGCCAACCAACGGCGGAGACGCGGCGGAGATCAAAGTTCTGCGCGCGCAAAAGCTTCTGGATCAGCGTCCGCTTCAGATTGCATCGGCGACGTTCGCGGCTTCGCCCGTGCTACGTGGTGAACCCGAGAACCTCGGGGGTTGGGTCAGTCATCTTCACAACAAGATCCTCCTCGAAGTGCACCAACGCAACTTGGCCAATATCGCCGAGGTGCGCTGCGGGCCAGGCGCTTTCCCGGCGAAACAGGCGCGTCTCTATCTCAATAGCGCGCGCGAGTTGGGATACCTGACCAAAGTGCAAGGCGCGCCGGACGGCTCGGATGACGCGCTTTCCCTGGCTCTCGAGTTGCGCGCGCACTCGGTATCCCATCTGAGTTTGGCGGCGTTCACGCGGCTGATGGATTTCGACGGCTCCGCGGTAATGGCGACGCTTCTGCCTGGATTGCAATTTGAAAAGGGCGAAGGATACGAACCCGCGCGCGGTCTGGTGAATGCCGGGTGCGCCATTGCGCTGGCATCGGGTTCGGATCCCGTTTTGAACCCCGCATCCAACATGCAATGGATTGTTGCCCTGGCGATTCGGAATCTCGGACTGACCGCTGAGGAGGCCATCTGCGCGGCAACCTTAAACGGCGCCTGCGCGATTGGCGCGCAGCGTTTCCGCGGTTCCATAGAAGCCGGAAAACAAGCCGACATCATCATTCTGAATGCCGCCGATTACCACGATGTCGCGGGCCAGATCGGCGTGAATAATGTGTACATGACCATCCTGCGAGGAGTCGAGATATATCGCGAGGGACCGATCAGAGTTTCCGAGGCGGCGCCGCTTTGACGGTCACGCCGATTGTCGAGTGTGTTCCGAATTTCTCAGAAGGCCGCGATTCAAAGACGATTGACGCAATCGTCGAGGCGATTTCAAAGGTGCCGGGCGCGGCGGTTCTAGACCGAAGCTCGGATTTCGACCACCACCGTTCGGTGATCACGTTCGCCGGATCTCCGGCGGCCGTGGAGCATGCGGCATTCCAGGCAGTGGAAGCGGCCGTCCGACGTATCGATCTTCGAGCACATAGCGGGGTTCATCCACGGGTGGGTGTCGCGGACGTGGTTCCGTTTGTGCCGGTGCGCGGCATCACCTTGAGTGAATGCGCGGCGATGGCGGGCCGGCTGGCAATTGAAATTTGGAAGGGCCTGCGGGTGCCCGTTTATCTCTACGGCGAGGCTGCACGGCGGCCGGAATGCGCGCGTCTCGAGAAGATCCGGCAACAGGTGGGCTCACTGGTTCCCGATGTCGGCGCGGGGCGGCATGACACGGCGGGTGCGGTGGTCGTAGGAGCGCGCCCCTTCCTGATCGCCTGGAACATTCAACTTGCGACAACCGAGGTCGCCATTGCCAGTCGCGTAGCACGCGCGATCCGCGAATCGTCTGGAGGTCTGCCGTGCGTCAAGGCGCTCGGGTTCCAGCTTTTATCGCGCGGCGTCAGTCAGGTTTCTATTAACCTGACGGATTTCGAGCGCACCCCTTTGCATGTCGTCTTTAACGAGGTAAAGAAGCACGCCCTCGCCTTAGGTGTCGATGTCGCTGGCAGCGAGTTGATCGGTTTGATACCGAAGCGGGCGCTCGACCTTTCGGCGGGTCACGACCTGCGGTGGGAAAACCTGACAGAGCACTCCGTGCTGGAAAACCGGCTGCGCGCCGCGGGCCAGTTAGAATGAAGGAAGATTGCTCGTTTCTCTTACCGCACCCATAACTCGTCCCTTATGGCTTCGCGCTCCCGCGCCCGCCGGCGAGAACTATCGCGACTTAAAGTTGTTGATTACGCGGCTGAAGCTGCACACGGTCTGCGAAAGTGCCGCGTGCCCGAACGTGGGCGAGTGTTGGAACCGGCGAACCGCGACCTTCATGATCCTGGGCAACGTATGCACGCGGCGCTGCGGGTTCTGCGCGGTGCAAAAAGGCGCTCCGCTGGCGGTGGATTTTGACGAGCCGAACCGCGTCGCCGAGGCCGTTGAGGCGATGGGATTGGCGTATGCCGTGGTGACGAGCGTGAATCGAGACGACCGGAAAGACGGAGGCGCGTCGTTATTCGCCGATACCATCGAAGCCATCCGCCGGCGCGTGCCGGGCTGCAAAGTGGAAGTGCTGGTGCCCGATTTTCAGGGAAGTCACGCTGCCATGGAGACGGTGATGATGGCGCGCCCCGACGTTCTGAATCACAACACCGAGACGGTGCCGCGGCTCTACCGCCAAGTGCGGCTGGGCGCCCGATATGAGCGCTCTCTCGATATGCTGGACTTCGCCAAGAGCTTGTCGCCCTCGACTCCGACCAAGTCCGGATTGATGCTCGGACTGGGCGAAACCGTGGAGGAAGTGCTCGGGGTCATGCAGGATCTGCAGCGCCACCGGGTGGACATTTTGACGCTGGGTCAGTATCTGCGGCCATCGTCGAAGCACCTGCCGATTGTGCGGTATGTCCCGCCGGCGGAATTCGCCGAGCTACGCGTATCCGGGATGAAAATGGGCTTCTCGCACGTGGAAGCGGGGCCCTTGGTGCGCAGTTCCTATCATGCCGACGACTCGCATTCCGCGGCTGCGCGCTGCTGAATTTCCGCACAATAATTTTACAATTCTTAAACATGATGGGCGCTCGCGATGGCGGGCAAATGGTCCGAGAAGCAGTAAAATTAAATTCGGATCGTGTGGCGATGAACTCGACCAATTTCGGTATAGTGCTTTTCTGCCTGGTTGTCGGCGCCTCCGCAGTGTCGGCCCGGAGCAAGAAATTCGACCCGACGGAAATCGGGCATCGCAAGGTCGCATCCGGACCCAATTTCTATTCCGCTGAGAAAGAGATGGCTCTGGGCCAGCAGCTCGCGCTGGAAGTTCAGCGCCAGGCGCGAATTGTCGACGACCCGCTCCTTTCCGAGTATGTGAACCGCCTATGCCAGAATCTGGCGCGCCATTCGGACGTCACGTTCCCGGTCACGCTGAGAATAATCGAGTCCGACGAGATCAACGCGTTTACACTTCCGGGCGGCTTCATTTTCATCAACACCGGGCTGATCCGCCTTACCGAAACCGAAGGCGAGTTGGCGGCGGCGCTGTCGCACGAACTGGCGCATGTGGCGGCCCGGCATGCTACGCGGCAGGCGACCCGCAGCGAAATGATGAACATTGCCACCATTCCGTTGGGGGCGATGGGCGGTTTGAGCGGGGTGCTGGCGCGGCAGGCGGCCGGACTCGGAATTCCGCTCGGCTTCCTCAAGTTCTCGCGAGCGTTCGAAGCCGAGGCCGATCTGCTTGGGCTCGAATATCTGTACCAAGCCGGGTACGATCCCAACGCTTCGATAGATTTGTTTGAGCGCGTGGAAGCGGCCGAGCGGCGTAAGCCCGGGTCCGTTTCGCGATTGTTCGACAGTCACCCGCTGACGTCCGACCGGCTGCTGAAGGCCCAGCGAAACATCGCCGCGCTGCTGCCCGGGAAACCCGAATACGTGATCACCACCTCAGAGTATGAAGCCATGCGCAAGCGGCTGATCGGGCTACAGAACTCCGGAAAGGGCTCTGGCGGCGCAATCGGTGTAACTTTTCCCCGCAGCGGCGCGTACAAAGGTTAGACCTCTTTGGTTTCGCCCGGTTTATACTGTTAACAGGAGATTTAGAATGGCCCGGTTCTCCGCTCGTCCCTCCATCCACTTCGCGCTTGCAGGCGTATTTCTTTGCACAACCCTAGCTTCAACTTCATCCGCATTCGGTAAGGATAAGAAAAAAGACCCCGAAGAGATCGGCAATCGCGACGTCGGCAAGGGTGTGAACTTCTACTCGTTGGAGAAGGAGATCGCGCTGGGCAAACAGCTCGCGCAGGAAGTGGAGCGGCAGGCCAAAATTATCGACGACCCGGTGATCGCCGAATATGTGAACCGCGTCGGACAGAACCTGGTGCGGAACTCAGACGCGAAGGTGCCTTTCACGATCAAGGTGATCGATTCGGAAGAAGTGAACGCGTTCGCGCTGCCGGGTGGATTTTTCTTCGTGAACTCAGGCGTGGTGCTGAAGGCGGACAATGAAGCCGAAATGGCGGGTGTGATGGCGCATGAGATTGCGCACGTAGCGGCCCGGCACGGCACGCGCCAGGCAACGCGCGGGCAGATTATCAATTATGGAAGCATTCCGCTGATTTTCCTGGGTGGCTGGACCGGGTATGCGATCCGCCAGGGCGCGGGGCTCGCGATTCCGCTGGGCTTCCTGAGCTTCTCACGAGGTTTCGAAAGCGAAGCCGATCTGCTGGGGCTGGAATATATGTATAAGGCCGGCTACGATCCAACGGCATTCGTCGACTTCTTCGAGAAGATTCAGTCGATGGAGAAGAAAAAGCCGGGCACGATCTCGCGTGTGTTCTCCACTCACCCGATGACGGACGATCGCATCAAGAACTCGCAGCACAATATTCAAGAGTATTTGAAAGCGAAGCCCGAGTATGTCGTCACGACTTCCGAATTCAACGATGTGAAAACGCGCCTGCTCGCGATGCACAATCATCGCAAGATCGACGACAAGGACGTAAACCGTCCGCGGTTGCGGCGCAGCCCGGGCTCGGGTCCGATCGACGACGAGAGCGGCGGCGATAAGAAGGCCAAGCCGGATCAGGATGAACGGCCCACGTTGAAACGCCGCGACAACTAAACCATTCTGAAGTTTCCTCCGAGCAGGCGTCTTTACGGCGCCTGCTTTTTTTCGTCATAATTAACCTGTAGATGTCAGCCTGGCGGCCGAAGTTAATTATCGAACTGAGCCGCTATAACCTTCGAAAGTTCATCCAGGATCTGATTGCCGGCGTGACCGTGGGACTGGTGGCGTTGCCGCTGGCGATGGCCTTTGCAATCTCTTCCGGTGTAACTCCGCAGTCCGGAATTTACACCGCCGTGTTTGCCGGGTTTTTGATTTCCGCACTCGGTGGTTCGCGCTTCCAAATCGGCGGCCCTACGGGCGCGTTCATCGTGGTGGTCGCGGGCATCGTCTCGAAATACGGCATCGACGGCCTGTACATTTGCACTCTGATGGCTGGCGTTCTGCTGGTGATTCTGGGAGCGACTGGCATGGGAAGCGCCGTCAAATTCATCCCTCGTCCTGTTGTCGTAGGATTCACTAACGGCATCGCGCTGCTGATTGCCAGCACGCAGATTAAGGACTTCTTCGGCTTGCGAATCGCCAAGGTGCCCAGCGAATTTCTGCCGCGCATCGAGACGCTGGCCGCCAACTTCGGAACGCTGTCAGTTGAAACCACGGCCGTGGCCTGCTGCGCCTTGGCCGTGCTGCTGGCGTTCCGGATCTGGCGGTCGAGGGTTCCGGGGTCGATCGTGGCGCTGGTCGCCGGGACATTGGCCGTGATGGCGCTCCGGCTCCCGGTGGAAACGATCGGCACGCGGTTCGGAGGAATCCCGGCCGGTCTGCCGCACTTCAGTTTCCCCATTTTTCATTTACACCTGATTCCGATTCTTTTCGTCCCGGCGGTTACGGTCGCGATGCTGGGTGCGATCGAATCGCTGATGTCGGCGGTGGTGGCCGATCGGATGACCGGTGACCGGCACAATCCGAATGTGGAGCTGGTGGCTCAGGGCATCGCGAATATGGTTTCGCCACTGTGTGGAGGATTGCCGGCGACAGGCGCAATTGCCCGTACCGCCACCAACATCCGTAGTGGCGCGCAGACGCCAGTGTCGGGCATGATTCATGCCCTGACGCTGCTTGCGGTGCTGTTGTTCGCCGCTCCGCTGGCACGTTATATTCCGCTGGCGGTGCTGTCGGCGATCCTGCTTGTCGTGGCTTACAACATGGGCGAATGGAAGGAAATTCCGCAGTTGTTGAAGCTAGCGAAATCGGACATCGTCGTGTGGATCGTGACGTTCGCACTGACCGTTTTCGCGGACCTAACCGTGGCGGTGGAGGTGGGGATGATTCTCGCCGCGCTTCTGTTCATTCAGAAAGTGGGTGTGACCACGACGGTTACTAAAGTCACGCATGAGTATGTGAAAGAAGGCTGGGAGCACATCCTGCAAGGGAAGGCGATGCCTGGCTACCTGACCATTTTTCGGATTCACGGTCCATTTCTGTTCGGGTCGACGGACAAGATGGCCGATGTTGCGGGGCACGTTGAAGACCTTCCGCCCGTGGTAATTTTGCGCTTGCGGAACATGACGGCGATCGACGCTACGGGGCTGCTGGCGCTGGAGGAGCTCGCCCACAAGCTTCGCAGCTCGGGGCGGCATCTGATACTTTGTGGCGCGCGCGACCAGCCGAGGCGACTGATGCACAAAGCCGAATTCGAGAGACATGTGGGCCGGCAGAATATCTGTGCGAACGTGTCGGACGCGCTGGCGCGCGCGGCGGAGCTGGCTCCGATCGATACGGGTGGCAGCCTCGGCTGAAGCCGCGCGGTAAACTGAAGTGTCCGATGCTACTCCTTTTCTTCGCCCCTGGCCCATGCTGCTTCTAACCGGGCCCCCGGGGGCAGGGAAGACCGAATTCCTACTGCAACAGTTAAGGGATGCCGTCCGCACGGGCCGTCGCGATTTCCGCTTTGTGGTGCCGACGGCGACCATGGTGCAGCATGTGCGAAACCAGATGGCGCGCGAGGGATTGCTGATCCGCGCCGACAGCATCATCACTTTTTCGAAGTTGATCGGCGAACTGGCGCCGGACATCCGGATTGTGCCGGACGAACTATTTGCGCTTCTCGTGGAAGGCGCGGTGAAGCGTATTGACGCCAAGGAGTTTGCGGGGGTGATGCAATTGCCTGGATTTCATGCGTCACTAGCAGCCGGCATCGCGAATTTCGATAGTGCGGGATCTACCGCGGCACGCTTGAGGGGGGCACTACCCTCACCCGCTCTAGCGCCGTACGCGCGGGCATTCGCGGCGGTGTGGAATGACGTCGAGATTTCGATGAAGGCGAGCGCGGTGACGATGCGCGGCGGAGTTTTGCAAGCCGCGGCCCTGCGGATGAACGAAACGCCGCCGACCGCCAGGACGTTGTGGTTCGACGGTTTCGCCGTCTTTTCCGAACCTGAACTGGCGGTGATCGGCGCGCTGGCTGAACACACCGACATCACGGTGACGCTTCCCGTGGAAGCGGCGTCCGAAGAAACGCACCGGCGCCTCAGCCAGATGGGCTTTACAGCGAAATCGCTCACGCCGGCAAACGCGCGCTCTCCGAAGATATCCGCATTCAAAGCCGACTCGCCCGAACGCGAAGCCGATGAGATCGCGCGCCGCATTCTCAGCGAAGCCGATGCAGGCCGGCCCTTCCGCGATATTGGAATCGTCCTCCGTCAGCCGGAATCGTTGGCGCCGCTGCTATGCGCCACGCTGGAGCGCTACGGCATTCCGGTGCGCGCATACGGAAGCACAGCGTTGGCGGAGCATCCGGCGGCGTTATTCTTCACGGCGCTGCTGGAAGCCATGCTCTCGGGATGGGACCATGAGCGGACTGTTGCGGCGCTGCGCCTCTCACCGCGCGCGGGGTCGAGCGGAGCCCTCGACCGGCTCGACATCAAAATGCGCGAGAATCTTCCGAATCGCGGAATCGATTCGCTGCTCGCGCTGGCTTACCCGGACGACGCAGCCGCGCGCCTGCTGCGGGGTTTTCAGGATCTCAATTCATGGCGTGAGCTACGCCGAACTCCGGCGCAATGGGCGGAGAAATTGCAAACGCTTCGCACCCTGTTTCAACCGCGCGCCATTCCCGACGAGCTGACACCCGCGCACATCGAGATGTATCGGAGCCAGGCACGCGCCTTGGATGAAATCGACGCGGTGTGCAACAGCGCGGCGGACCCGATGATCCGCGCGGGAGCTCCGTCGCGATCGATCCCGCTGGCCGAATTTTGGCCCGACGTAAAGGCGATCCTGCGCATGGCTCGGTTGCGCACGCTCGACCGGCGGCGCAATGTGGTTCACATCTTAAGCGCTTATGAAGCGCGGCAGTGGGATCTCGCTGTCGTCTTCATACCGGGGCTGGTGGAGAAGGAATTTCCGAAGCATCATCCGCAGAACGCGTTCTTCCCCGACGAGGCGCTCCAGGCTTTGCGAAGCTACAAGATTCTCGTTCGCACCGCTGCGGATTTGGATGCCGAGGAGCAATCGTTATTCGAATCGGCGTGCGGGCGCGCGACCGATTCGCTGGTTTTGAGCTATGCGGTGTCGGGAGTGCGGGGCGATCAGCCGCTGCCCTCCCCATTCTTTACGGCGGCGGTCGCCGACCTTGCTGTGGAGGATTCAAAGGCCGTGCGTCCTCAGCTCAGTCAACGCCGGGACGCGCGTTACCACAGTGTTGAAATCCGCGACGCGGAACTTTTGCCCGTGCTGAACGAGCGGCACCCTAAGTTCAGCCCAAGCGCGCTGGAAAGTTACCTGCAGTGTCCTTTCCAGTTCTTTGCCAATAAAACGTTGAAGCTGCGCGAGTTTCCGCCCCGGCCGGAAGACCGCATGGATTTTCTGCTGATGGGCAACATCGTGCATGAAATCCTGAAGGAGTGGTTTCCGGCGCGCCAGGAGCTCGCACCGCTGATTCAGGCGGTTTTTGAGCGCTTCTGCGCTGAGAAAAACGTACCTCTTGGATTCAACGTTGAAGTGAAGCGGCATGAGCTGGTACATGCACTCACGAAGTTCGAGGTGTTGCACGATTGGCCGCGTGCTGTCTCTGTCCAAACGGAACTGCCTTGCTCGTTTACGCTGGATCGGGACATTCAAATCTCAGGGCGCCTGGATCGCGTTGAGACCTATCCGGGCGAAGTCGGCGTGGTCATGGACTACAAGTACAGCCGCGCGAGCACCACCAAATCGAAGACCACCGACGATACGAAAGTCCAGGGCCCACTCTATCTACTTGCGCTTGAAAAGCAGTTCAATCTGCGCGCCTCGGCGATGATCTACTGCAGCGTGAAAGAGGAGGCCAAACTTTTTGGATGGGGTGAGGTGCCGGGTCTGAATACGAAGCAGGCTGACAAGCTTCTGGAGTTAACAAGTATTTGGCGCGAGCACGCGATCGATGAGGTTCGCCGCGCGGTCGCGGAGATCCGGTCGGGTGTGATTCACGCGCGGCCTGCCAGCACCGAGCCGTGCCGTTACTGCAATTTCAAAGACGCCTGCCGTTATACGGCGACGGTGGCCGCGGCCCGCGCCGCTTCCGAAGGATGATTTACACCACGGATCAACTGGGGGCCATCGACATCACGCGACTCGGTTCGGATGCCTGCGTGGTCGCCGGACCCGGTTCGGGGAAGACGACCGTGCTGGTCGAGCGTTACGGCCGATTGGTGGAATCAGGAATTTCGCCATCGCGGATTCTAGCGATCACATTTACTGAAAAAGCCGCGGCCAATATGAAGACGAAGCTCGCCGAGAAGTTCGCGGGCGAGGCCGAGTTGCGCAGCCAGATGGAGAAAGCCTATGTCTCGACCATTCACGGCTTCTGCAATCGACTGATTCGCGAAAATGCCATAGCGGCGGGAGTCGATCCGCAGTTCTCCATTCTGGATGAACCGACGGCGGATTACGAGCAGAGGCGCTGTCTGGGCGAGGCCCTTGATGCGCTCTTGGCCGAGCGTCACGACGATATGTTGCGCCTGTTGCGTCGCGCGCGGCACTACAATCTGCATGCGTCTTTGCGCGACACCTACGAAGCGATCCGTTGCGCGGGCGTGGAGTTGGAAAAGGTTCGCGATTATGCGGCTCCAGGACCTGTCGTTACTTTCGAGGACATCGACTTCGTGGCGCGTCAGTTCGCGGCGGCGGTGAATTCCACATGCACTCCGAAGCAGCGCGAACATCGGGAAGAAGTGTTGGAGTGGAATGGACGGCTGCAAGAGTATCGGCGCTCCTCCGAACTTGGGGAACTGCTCGCGTTCGTCGAGAAAAGCCCCATCAACGGCCGGCGTGTTCCGGAATCGGCCAAACCGATTTCGAATCGTCTCAAAGAACTCTGCGAGGCCTTTCACCAGGCGGTTCTAACGGACCTCGTACAGCCCGAACGGGATCTGATCATCGACATCCTACAGCGCTTCGACGCTCTTTATCAGGACCGGAAACGGGAACTTTCGATGCTGGATTTTTCGGATCTGGAACATATCGCCGCCCAACTTCTCGAGCGGAACGCCGGCGTTCGCGCGCGCGTGCAAAACCAGTTCCATCAGATCATGATGGACGAGTTTCAGGACACCAACGGCATGCAGGCGCGGCTGTTGAATCTGCTTCGCGCGCCTCAGAATTTTTACGCGGTCGGCGACATCAATCAGTCCATCTTCGGGTTTCGCCACGCCAGCCCTGAGATTTTTCGGGCATATCGCGATCAGGTGGTTCGCGAGAGCAAGCACCACGCCAGCCTGAAAGAAAATTTCCGCAGCCGTGCGGAAGTTCTGCGCGCCGTAGAAACCATATTGGACCAAGCGCCCGGCATTGAAACGCGCCGCCTGATTCCCGCTCGCGAGCTTCCGGCTAAACCTGAGCCCTCGGTAGACGTGTTCCGTATTAAGCCGTCGGACGACTCGGAAAGCATCGAAGCGCTGTGGATCGCGCGCCGCATCCTCGAATTGCGCGACACGCTGCGAATTGGCACAGAACGACGCCGTCCGAAATTTCAGGATTTCGCCGTGCTGGCCCGAAAAGCCGACTCATTCGAGCCGCTGGTAACCGCGTTCGACCAGCTTGGAATCCCTCACGTGATCAGCCGGCCCAAGGGCTTTTTTGCCATCCGCGAGATCCTCGATATCACGCATCTTCTTCGCACGGTTTCGAATCCGCGCGATGAAATTGCAACCGCCGCGCTGCTGCGTTCGCCGATGGTGGGAGTATCCGACGAATCTCTGTTCCGCCTCAAGCTTCTCGACAAAAACATCGGCGGGGCGCTCGCCAAGCTGGATGCCGTCGAAAGTTCGCATTTCGATGCCGAAGATCTCGCGCGGCTGCGTTTCTTTCGGCGGCAACTCGCCGAATGGCGTGCTCTGCAACCTTACCTGTCTCTCGATCGGCTGCTGCTGCGCGCCTTGGCCGACTCCGGATTCGAATGGGAACCGGCCAGCGGCATCGGATCGGCGATCGAAAAATTCCTAGGCATGGCGCGGCAATGGAAGGATAAGTTGGCCGAGTTTGTCGAGTACCTTGCGCGCCAGCGCGAATCCAACCTGCGCGAAGCCGAAGTGCCGTTTGACGATGCCGCCGACGCGGTTCGCATGATGACCGCGCATACCGCCAAAGGCCTCGAGTTCCCTATTGTAATTCTGCCGGCGATGGATGCCGGGATTCAGAAGGGAGCGCCCAATTTTTCTTTCACTCCCGAGTTTGGACTGGGCTCGCGATGGAACGCGCCACCCGATGGCGGCCATGTCGATGACTTATTCCACGCTGCCAACAGGCAACTGCTCAAGCAACGCGAGGAGCAGGAATCGAATCGGCTCCTCTATGTCGCGCTGACCCGTGCCGAAGAGCACCTGGTGTTGTCTTATACCAGGTTCGAGAACTGGGCCAAAGTGGTCGCTCCGGCGCTCGAAATCGGCGATCCACTCCCGGACGGAGTCGCCCGCGAACACGAGCTGCTCTCGCCGTATGCCGAGCCGTTCCGCATCCGTGTGGTCTGCGCACTGCTGGCGCCCGACCCGCTGGTTTCTAGTTTGATGGTCGATATTGCACTTCGCGCACTCTCGCTCCCGCGCCCCGTATTACAAGGTCCCGGCAAGGCCCAGCACGATGCGAATGTCACCGTAACGGCACTCTCGACCTTCGCTCACTGTCCGCGCAAATATCTTCTGGCCCAATATTTGGGGCTCGAACAGACGCGTCGCGTCAAGCTCGGTTCGATTGAGGATTCGGATAACGATGAAGATCCGGAGACCTCTGAAATATCTGCGAGTGAGCGCGGCAAGCAGGTCCATGCGCTGCTGGCCGGAGTGACCGTCGAAAATCCCGATTGGCATGCGTCGCGGCTCGCCAGAACCTTTGAGCTGAGTTCCCTGGGCAAACGCGCGGCTCGCGCTAAGCTCGTCGAACACGAGTTCTCATTCCTGCTTGCGGTGGACGATGTCGTGATCAGCGGCCAGATCGATCTCTGGTTCGAAGACGGCGGCGAGTTGGTGCTGGCGGACTACAAAACCGACGACGTCACCGCGGATGAGGCGAACGCCCATGCGCAGATTTACGCGCTGCAGATCCAGGTCTATGCCGCGGCGCTCCAAGCCATGACCGGCCGCGCGCCCGATCGCGCTTTCATCCATCTTCTGGTTCCCGACAAGGCGGTGGAAATTCCGCTCGCGCCGGACGCCGTCGCGCATGCCGTGCGCAGCCTATCGCAGGCGCAAGCCGCGCTGCACTTCCCTCTGAACGAAGGCCCGCACTGCCGGCGCTGCCAGTTCTATCGCGGTCTTTGTCCAGCGGGCCGCTCACCCGTGTCCGAGGTAATCCATGCGGCCCCCGTCGACGGTCAGAATCTGGCCGGTAATGAAGCTGGAGTCGGGTGAGGCGAGGAACGCGACGGCATGCGCCACATCTTCGGGAGCGCCGACGCGCCCAACCATCGCTAAGCGCGCGATAGCGTCATCGTCGCCGGACACCGTCATTTCGGTTTTGATGAAGCCCGGCGCAACCGCGTTGACCGTGATGCCATACGGTCCCAACTCCATGGCGAAGCGGCGCGTGAGGAGCGAGACGGCGGCTTTGGTAGCGGCGTAGAAAGTGGTTCCCTGCATGGTGGTTCCGTGTCCCGCAATCGAGGTGATGTTGACGATGCGGCCAAACCCGCGCTCTTTCATGGACCGCATGACCGCGCGCGTGCCGGCGACCACGCCATCCACATTGGTGTTGCGCATGGCGACGAACTCCGGGCCATTGAAGTTCTCCAGATCACCGCGCCGAAACACGCCCGCGTTGTTGACCAGCACGTCGATGGGCCCGAGTTCCGCGGCGGCGCGGCGCACCATCTGGGTGACGGCGGGAGCGCTCGACACATCCGCTTGGAGGGCGACGGCATGGCCGCCCGCTTCAGTTATCTCGCGAACAACCTCGTCGGCGTCAGCGTTGCGCTCGCGGTAGTTGACGGCAACGGCGGCGCCATCGCGCGCAAGCCGCAATGCAATGGCGCGGCCGATTCCACGCGCCCCTCCTGTAACCAATGCCACTCGCCCAGTCAGTCCCATGTCATCTGCTATCCTACCGTTGAGGCGCTGGCGTAGCTCAGTTGGTAGAGCATCTGATTTGTAATCAGAGGGTCGGGGGTTCAACTCCCTCCGCCAGCTCCATGCAAGCGTGGCCGCAAAGATCTATTGGATCACCGATCGGAATTTTTCCGCCAATGCGGCCGTGGAGTACGGCTTTTGTATAAATCCGGCAATCCCTTTGCCGGTAAACCTGCAAACGGCTTCGACTTCGCTGTACCCGCTCGACAGAACAACGTGAACATCTGGATTGATTTGTTTCAACTGCCGGAAGGCCTCTTGACCGCTCATAATCGGCATCGTCAAATCGAGGAGTATCGCCGATACCTTATCGCCTAGCACCTGCAACAATTCGACCCCTTCTTTGCCATTTTCGGCGACGATCACTTTGTAACCGTAGCGCTCAAGCATGGCTTTGGCCGTACGCCGAATCAGTTCCTCATCATCGATCACAAGAATAAGCTGGTCATTCGCCACAAGCTCGGGAACCGCCGCTGCCGTGGACTCCGGGAGTCCCGCTGTTGCCGGGAACCAAACTTTGAAAGTCGTGCCGTTGCCCGGCCGGCTGTACACCTTGATTGCACCCTTGTGCCCGCGAACAATTCCTTGGACCGCTGCTAATCCCAGGCCCCGGCCGGTGAACTTTGTTGTAAAAAACGGCTCGAAGATTCGACCGATCGTCGCTTCGTCCATACCGCAACCGCTGTCATGAACTTCGAGAGTGACATAGGTACCGCCGGCCAAATCAGACGATGCCACAAGCGCACTTCTCAGGTAACGATCGTCGATCTTTAGGATATCGGTAGTCACGAGGACGGTGCCATTCTGATCCGATCTGATGGCTTCGGCGCCATTCAGGACAAGATTCATGATCACTTGCTGCAACTGGCCCGAATCCGCTTGGATCAACGGCATGTCATTGCGGAGTTCGAGCCGCAGTTGCACGTGTGTGGGTATAGACGATTGAATCAGATTACTAATTTCACGCACCAGCGCGGAAAGGTTTATAGGCTCGATGACGAAGCGCCCCTTTCCGGCATAGGCGAGCAGTTGACGGGTGAGGTGAGAGGCTCGCTCGCTGGCGTTGAGGACATCCCGCAGAATGCTCCGGGTCGGATTTTCTTTCGGGAGCATTTCCAGCGCGAGCGATGTGTTTCCTAATATACCCGTCAGAAGATTATTGAAGTCATGAGCTACGCCGCCCGCGAGCACTCCAAGACTCTCCAGCTTCTGAGCGTGCCGCAACTTTTCGTCAAAGCGTTTCAGGTCCGTGATATCGCGCGCGACATGCGACGCCCCAACGACCCGGCCGCTGTTGTCACGAATTGGCGAAATCGTGAGCGATACGTCGATCGGATTGCCAGCCTTGGTCCGTCGCACGGTCTCGAAATGATCGACCCGTTCGCCCGATCCAATGCGCTGCAGGATCTCGGTTTCCTCATTGATGCGATCCTCAGGCAGGAGCATCGTCATCGGGCGGCCAATGGTTTCGGCGGCCGGGTATCCGTATACCTGCTCAGCGCCCCGATTCCACGTGAGGATCGTGCCATCCAGCGTCTTGCTGATGACCGCGTCTTCGGAGGACTCTACGACCGCCGCCAAATGGCGGAGGCGCACGTCTAGCCGTTTACGGTCTGTGATGTTACGGGCGACGTGCGATGCCCCGACGATCCTCCCGCTGTTGTCACGAATGGGTGAAATGGTGAGGGATACGTCGATGGGTTCGCCCGTCTTGGTACGGCGAACTGTCTCGAAATGCTCCACCTTCTCGCCCTGCCCGATTCGCTGCAGGATCTGGGCCTCCTCGTTGGCGCGATCCTGGGGCAGGAGCATCGTCATCGGGCGGCCGATCGTTTCGACGGCTGGGTAGCCGTAGACGTGCTCAGCGCCTAAGTTCCACGTGAGGATCGCGCCATCCAGAGTCTTGCTGATGATCGCATCGTCGGAGGACTCTACGATGGCGGCTAACAGGGCCATCGCCTTTTCCGTGTCAGACGGGGCCGGTGTGACGGTAGACATAGCTGGTCGTCGTAAGAGTGTAACTTGCCGGACGGAAGTGATTTTGCGCGCCCGACCAACTCCCCCAGTGCGCAAAGCTACCTCAAGTTCTTTATTATAGCTATCCAGTTTCGTTTGCCCCGACCGGTAGAGTCCTAAAGCGGACACTACCCACCGACCGGCAGATTGGCCTTTCAACAGCTCTCACGCGGACTCGAGGAACACGTACTCGTGCTGTCCGTCGCGAATGACCAACGCGCGCTTGCCGTCGCGAACGGAGACTACGAACTCAAAACCTTCCGTCGCCGGATCAATCGTAATAAAGGAGATGGTGCCGTCGTCGTTTTTGCGCGAGGCTACGGCGCTTTTCCATTCGCCGAAGTCGAAAACGGTGGCGGCGTCTTGCTGGCGAACCGCCAAGTCGCCGAGTGCCGCGCTGGCATAACGGGCGGCGAGCTTCGCCACGTCGGCCGAGCCGGCGGGCACAACTAATCGCTCCCGGTCTTTGGCTCGGGAGGCTTGGTAGTTTGCCGCGCGCGAGTCCACGTCGCCAACAGCCTCCGGTTTGCCGTCGAATAACACCTCGAGCAGGCGGCGCATGAACGGCCTGAGGAGCATCCCCCCGGTATCGGAATTGGTGAGCAGCACGGCGCCAACGCCGTAATCGGGGAGCAGCATCAAATCGCTTTTGAAACCGGCCATGCTGCCGCCATGGTGTACCACCGGAACACCCCACGCGCGGTCGACTTCGAGGCCCATTCCATAGGTCTGATCCTCGCCGATGGAAATCTGCGGCTTGCGGCGCATCAGAAGATTTTCTTCGGAGACGAGCTGTTTGCCGTCGGGAAGTTTGCCGCGCGCGATCTCGAGCTGGACGTAGCGAGCGAGGTCGTGCGATGAGGTCCAAACGCCCCCGGCGGGACGATGGGGCATTACCGAATAGTTGAAGGCCATGCTGGCGACGGCAGGTTTTCCATCGACGTTATCGCCGTGAGGAGTGGCCGCGTTGCCTTTCAGCGCGCGGGCCATATCGAAGGTGGTCGACTTCATTCCGAGCGGATCGAAGATCTTCTTTTGCATGGCGTCGTCGTAGGCTGTGCCGAGTTCGCGGGAAGGATCGTAGAGCGATGCGCCGACGTAGCCGGCCGCGGCTGCCATCAGATTGCTGTACTGGAACACTTCGCCGAAGTGGCTGGTGGGCTGCATGGTGCCGAGCAGAGCCAGCGAAGAGGCAGGGGTCGCCTGTTTGAATTCGAAGATCCACTCAAGATCCTGACGCGGGATACCCGTGCACGCGCAAACCAGATGCCTGACGAGAACCTGACGCGTGGTCTCGGCGTCTCCGAGCTTGAATTTAGGATAGACCTGAACCACGGGCTGGTCCCATCGGAGCTTCTTCTCGTCGACGAGCCGGGCAAGCAGCAGCGTGGTCATGCCCTTGGTGTTGGAGGCTGCCATGAAAAGAGTGTTAGCATCGACGGGAGCGGGCTTACCCAGCTCGCGAACCCCAAATCCCCCTTCATATACGACTTGCCCGTGATCGATGAGCGCGAGCCCAGCTCCGGGAATGCCGAGCTTTTGCATCGAGGTTTGAACGAACGATTTCATCTGCTCGATGCGCTCCGGATTGAGCGAGAGCGCTTGGCGGCCGGTGAACAACTCGCGGGCGTACCCTTTGGGTCGAAGGCTTTGAACAATCAGGGAGATGGGCGCATCACGCTTCTCGAAGGTGGGCTCGGTGCCCTCGAAAATCACTACGGTCCACGCGGCGCCGGCGCGATAGGCCAATGCCTCGACCACAGCACGCTCGTTGGGTGAAGTTTCGTAATCGAACCGCCGCCGCTCATCCCAGCCGTTGCGCGCCGGAATCGGGCTCGAGAGCTTCATAGGCCGCTTCGAATCGGGGCGGTAAGCGGCCCAGGCAGCGGCCAAGGCTGAGGCCGCATCCGCCGCATGGACGTCAATTATGGCGACGTGGGTGTCGGGCTCAGGCGGAGAAAGAATGACGGACGAGGGCGCGGTTGCGCTGGACCATCCGGCGGGAACGACGAATGTAGCACCCGCCACAGTGGCACGTGGCGTATCGATCGTGAGCGTTTCGGGCGGTGACGCTTGCTGAGCCACAAGGTGCGTGGCGAGGGCCAGTAACGGCAGGAGATGCCGGGGAATGCATGATGCGGCTTTCATGCCAGCGGATTATAGCTCAAACTGAGCCGTGCACAAACCAGTGGTAACCTCGTTACTGCTTGTCTCAACCCAGCGAGTCGATCAGCCCCGATCCCGGAGAGAAAGCGGGATGGTCCGAGCCTCGATTCGAGGCCATGGTTTGCTTCCTCGGGCTGTCATTTGCGTTGAGCTGGGGAATTATGGTGCCTGCCGCTCTCGCTCGGTACGGCGTAGCGATCGTCCGCGCCTCAAGAGGTCTCCAAACCATGGCGCAGTTCGCGCCCGCGGTGGCCGCTACTGTCACAGTCTCCCTATACTATGGGCTAAAATCCGTTCCGCGTCTCTTGCGACGCTTGACCAGAGTGCGAGCGCCACTCAAATGGTATCTTTTCGCGGTGTTCCTCGCGCCGATTTCCCAGGCAGCGGCCGTTCTCATCTACCGGTTTCTGGGCTTCCCGCTCCCGTCTTTCGCGCCTTGGAAAGAGGCGGCCGCCATGGGCGCAATCTTGACCATCTTCAGCGCCGGGGAGGAACTCGGATGGCGAGGCTTTTTCCTGCCCGGTCTTATGAGAAGCAGATCGTTACTCGCGTCCACAGGTTGGATCGCGCTGTTCTGGGGACTGTGGCACTTGCCTTTCTATCTGGCGAATGATTCGGAAGGCAGCAGTACCGTGTTTCTCTACCTGATCTTTTTGCTCGGGATTTACCCCGTTTCCGCGTTTCTGGTGCTGATATACGCACGTACCCGAAGCGTGTTTCTCTGCATGATTTTTCATGGGTCTTTAAACGCAGGAGCAGCCTATTGGTTTGGGCCGATGCCACGCGGGCAGCTACTGCCCTTCGCCGTGTGGGTCTTGGTGATTTGGCTCGCCGCAGTTCCGATTTTGCGCGGTAGTGACTTCAGGAACCGCCAACCCGGGTAGTGTTGCAACCTTTAATTCGATCTGTAGCATTGCGTCGGCAGCGAAGACAGTACGAAAGAATCGCTTTGTATCGAGCGGTACTTTCTTTCCGGCGCCGGCGGTGTTCACGGGTGATCACCACGCATGCGAGATCGGCCAGCGGCATCGCAATTTCCCGGGGATTGGCAGCCAGCGCGCGCAAATCGGCGATGTCGCGCGGCGACGGAGACGCCCCTTTGTCAAAGGCCGTAAGAACGCCGATGGCCAGTAGGATATTTCGCATTGGCTCGGAACTCGGCGGACCCTTATTTCCCTGTGGCGCCGTATCGCCGGTGAACGCACGCTACGCGTTCATTGTAAGCGCTGCCTTTGATTATCTACCAACTGAATCGGGCCTTTAAAGAGAAAAATCAATTAAATACACTATAGATTTCCCTTGGAAATTCACAAAATTAGTTTGGGGATAGGAAATCAAGTTTGCGGCCGGACCCTGTATAGCCGCTGACGTACAATGTTATACGTTTGCCGGGCGGGATCGCCGCTGAACGTGGCGTCTTCAACGCAAACCGGAGTTTAATGAAACAATGTGTAAGCTTCAGGCGATCTGGCTCGCAGCCCTGACCCTTGGGACAGCGGCGGCTCAAACGACTCTTACCGCCTTCGGCGATTCCATTACGGAAGGAAACGCGGCTAGTGACAGTACCAACCGCTTTGTAAACATCATTACGGCTGTCAAACGGTGGTCGTTGGTCAATCATGGGGTGAGCTGGTCGGGGGTCGCGGATGCAGCCGATAACATTTACGGAACATCGATTTCGGCCTCTAATCCTTATCTTTATATGATCGGCACGAATGACGTGCGCATCTACGCGGAGGATCAGACCTTGCGAACGGTGTTTCAGGAAGCGCATCTGGCCGAGTTGGCGTGGCTGGGCTTGCCGGCGGATGTGAAGATTACGGGCCGGTCGCCGCGAGTGTCGTACGCGGGCTCCTGGGGCGATTCACCCGGCCTGGGCCCGGTCGGGTACGGCATCGGCAAATCGTCGTTCACGCAAGGCGACTCGGCCACATTTACGGTAGCCGGCAGAATCCTGCTGATCGGCACGATCGTCGCGGACGGCAACGGCGGTGAATTTTCGCTGACGGTCGACGGGGCTTCACAGGGTAGGTTCAGATGTTATGCGGCAACATCGGTTCTGACGCACCGCGGCAGGACGTACGCGCCGAAAGGCATTCGCCTGAGCGGCCTCTCCGACGGAAACCACCTGGTGGTGGTGACGGTTACGTCGCCGACTCATCCACAAAACCGTGTTTACTTCGACTGGGCCGCCGGAATTCAAGCACAGACCGCGTTTTCGACAGTGTATGCCGGGAGTGTGCCTCGCTTCGGATCGGACAGCATCTACGGATGGACGGGGTGGAAATACAGCACCATGATCGCCGCAAACGCCCGCACCCTGAGAGGCGACGGTCTCGATATCCAATACGTAGACGTGGCCGGATATATGGATCAGCATGCGGATCTGGAGCCGGATTCCGTCCATCCAAACGATGCAGGGCATCGGCACATCGCGCAAGCGTATCTGGATGCGATCGACCGGCCGGCCGAAGGCGCTGCTGTGCCGCGAATTCAGTGGGGCGGAATTGTGAACGGGTTTACGGGGCAATATACACCGGTGGCGCCGGGAGAGATCGTTACAATTTACGGAGCTTCGCTTGGGCCGGGCACGGGCCTAGCCGCGATTTTCGATCCGGTGACCGGGCTGTTGCCGCAAACACTAGGCGGCACGACGGTTACGATCGGCGGGGCTCTGGCGGTGTTTTATTATTCGAGCGAAAGCCAGATCAATATTCAGATTCCGTATGAGTTGAGCGGCCGGACCATGGCGGACCTGACGATTACATATAACGGGAACTCCGCCACTTCGAAGGTGGCGATGAGCCCGATCGCGCCGGGCCTGGTCAATGTTGTTTTCAACGAAGACGGAACGGTGAACTCGCCCGACAATCCGGCCGCGCCCGGAAGCCTCTTGGAGCTGTTCGGCACGGGGCAGGGCGTTACGGTTCCGGCGACAAAGACGGGAGCGTATCCGAGAGCGCAGATTTATCCGATCCCGGCAGCTCCATTCGAGGTGCGGATCGGAGGCGTGTCGGCGGATTTCTATTTCTATGGACAGGCGCCGCTCACGGCGGGAGTTATCCAACTGACAGTGCGCGTTCCCGATTCGGTGACGGGAGCCGTACCGTTCTATTGGGATCTCAATGCAATCCCCGCGCCATCGAATGTAACGATCTATGTGGCCCAGCCATAGTGCCGCATTGTTCGCGCTAGCGCGGCGACTCTGCGGCTATCCGAGCCGATATGTTCGAGCGAATTTTCTGTAGATCTTCGGGCGTGAACATCATCAGCCCCTGCGCGATGGTTTCTAATTCCCTGGCCCGCCACGGGAAGCACATGATGCCGTGCCTGGAATGACTCCCGGCGCCCAAGAGAAGATGACCCATTTCATGAGCCAGCAGGTGGCCGAGAATCACTCCATGCCGCATGCCGCGACGCTGGGCGAGTTGCTCTGCATCGCGTGCGAAGATATTCGCGAGGATCGCGAAGCTCCCATCTTCCGGGTAGAGAGCGAATCCATAGCTATCCTGAACCTGCCTGAGGCTCTCGGCCATGGACTGGGGAAGGATACGCAATGCCAATCTCGTTGCGCCGGCCGTCCCTTGGCAAGCGGGAAACCGGGCGCTATCATTCGCCGATAGAGGGCAATCCAACCACTGGATTTCAATGCTGCCACGATGATAGATTCGGGCGGCCTCCGTCTCGGTCTGCGCCAGAACCTCGGACGAGACCAAAGCATAGTTATAGACCATGACAGTAATTCGTTGCGTCGACTCCGCCGCAATGAGCGGCGCGGCCAATACCAGCCCTAACGCCAGATAATTTTTGAGTTGAGAGTCCATCGATTCCCTCCACGCGGGTTGCGCGTTGGGATCGATGTTGGGCTACTTCTGTCTGCCGCTCCATGGACGGGGGCTGGAAGGCGGCTGAATTGCAGAAACAGCTCGGCTGAACTGACAAGTCTCTGAAACCTAGAGACTTATGCAGCTACATGTACTGACGGATATGCCGACGGGGTGTATACTTCGGGGTAATCAGCAACCGTGTCCATGCCTTTGCAGCCATCCGCGCCGTCGCTGGTCCGCTTCGGACTTTTCGAACTGGACGTTTCAGGGCTGAAGCTGACCAAGCAGGGCCGCACTATCAAGCTCCAGGACCAGCCCTTTCAGGTGTTAATACTTCTGGTGCTGCGGCCAGGTGAGGTGGTCACGCGCGAAGAGGTTCAGAAGACCCTCTGGCCAGTCGACACGTTCGTCGAATTCGACCAGGGTCTAAACACGGCTATTAAGAAGATCCGGCAGGCACTGGACGACTCCGCGGAGAGTCCGCGTTTTATCGAGACCATTCCGCGCAAGGGCTATCGCTTTATTGCTCCGGTGAGCGGGCTGGAACCCACGGTGCCGGCACCGGTGGCGGTTCGGCGTCCGCGGCCGCCAGATTTCTTTCAGCTCCAATGCGGATGGACAAAACCGCATTTATCTCATCAGCGCCGACGGAGGACCACCGAAGCTCCTAGGGGCTGAAGGTCCTAACACTTTGTCGCGCGATGGCAAATCGATCTACTTCGAATCAAAAGGTGACATTTGGAAGAAGCCTGCAGGAGGCGGGGGAATTCCTGAGCGGATCACTCGCAAGGGCGGCTCCAACTTTAAAGAAACGTTCGACGGCCGATTTTTTTATTACTTGAAAGGGGATCCTGAAATTGCGGGGCTCTGGAAGGTCTCGATGGACGGAGGGGAGGAATCCCAAGTTCTGAAATCCGTTTGCCGTTTGAACTTCGCGGTAGTGGATAAAGGCATCTACTTGATTCCTAGCTTCGATTCAAGCCTCAACGAGGAAAGTTTCCCCGTGCAGTTTTTTAGCTTTGCGACCGAAAAAGTTGGGACCATCGCTGAAATCAGAGGCCAACCGGCGTACGGTTTTTCGGTTTCGCCCGACTGCCGATGGTTGTTGTACGCGCAATATGAGCCTTTTGGAGGCGACCTGTGGATGGTGGAGAATTTCCGGTAAACAACAGGTAAGCTTTATTGCACAGTGAGCCGGGCTCGCGCGGATTTGATTCTTGCCTCCCAATCTTTCCAGGGAAGCGCGAATTCGCGGTAAAGCAAGTATTCCATGCCGATGGTGCGGTCGGGCAAATGGTCTTTCACGTCGTCGAGTTCGTGCAGAAAGGCACGGCCATTGGCGCTGGGGACGCGCGGAAACCAGGACTTCCGCCATACCTCCGTAGCCTGGCTTAACACTTCATCTCGCTCGGATTGAAGCGCGCCGATTATCTCCCGCGCCCCATCCAACGCGGCAAGGGCTTTGGTTCGATCGTCAGTTTCCGCGGAGTTCTGAACCGCACGCGCAGCATCATCGATTCCAATCAGCAGGTTCAAATTGTGCTGATATAGCTGCGCGATGGAAAGAAAGACTTCCAGGTTGTAGCGGTTGCGCTGCACGCGGCGAAGATTTTCGTGCAGAAGCCCGAGTAACTCGTCGTTCGCGGTCATGTTCGCGGAAGCTAAACGATATCTACGTTGATCGGCATCCGAGTGAGTAGGCGGCAGGGTTAGAGTCTGATCCTTGGCTGGATGGGGCGGGTTGAAGATTTGAGCCGAATTGCCCCAGATCGGTTTGCGCTGCGCCGAAGGAGCAGTCTCCCAGCTATCGGACCAGAACTGCGCCTGCAGGCTCATGAGCTGATACACACGATCCATGCGCACTGCTTGCGTTCCATAAAACTGGGTGTAAAAGGATTCGCGCGCTTCGGCGCCGCTCAGGAGCGCCGGATTCCACGCCGCTGCCGACGATGTCGCATAACCCAGCCAAAACGTCTCCGGGTGCAATCCCCGATCGGCCCAACCTGCATTGATCGCGCCGATCAGGCTAGCCTGCCGCCGGGCCGGGCTCGCGGCGATGGCGCGGAAATTGTCCTCGACGCGAGGCTGCGGGACGGGCCCGGCATGAACCCGCTGCGATGCGGGTAGAACGAAATAATCGGGAAACAAATCTTCCTCGCCTTCGCTCGAGGTATAGATCATCTGCCGAATTCCGCGCTCACGGAACACGGGATCGAAATCGGGGCCGTAAGTCTCACCGTTGATTACGTGTTTCGGCAGAAGCGAGATGTCTTGCGGCGTCAGCGGATATTCGCCCCAGAAGATGACGTTACGACCGCGAGCATGCAGGTCGCCCGCAAGTGTGGCGACAAACTTCGCGAGTAACTGCGATGGCGTGCCGGCAGATTTCTCGCGGCATTGGGAGTTATCCGCAAGACCGATGTAGTAGGCCTCATCGGTCGACAAATAGACAGAGTCGACGCCCTTGTTGGCATCGAGCAAGTCGTGAAACATGCCGAGGAGTAAATTGACGGCGCCGGGATTGTTTGCGCAGAGCTCATAGTTACTATTAGCGAACTGCCGAAACGGAGCGAATTCGGGATGCTTCAGGATAAATGCGATGTGGGCGGGGCCGTCCAGATACGGGATGAGCTGGACGTGATAGCGCAATCCGTAATCGGTCAATTCCTGCAACTCGGCCGGAGTCAGCGCATACGGTTCAACCACGGCCGGCGCGCTAGCAAACTGGAAATGCCCTTCCAGCTTCAACACAAACGCGTTGATTTTGTAGAATGCGGCTTGTCGAAGGGCCGCCTTCAAAACGGGGAGACGATCCAAATGATGCGCGTCGTCCCAATAGATCTGGCGAAGCTGCAAGTCCGGCCAATCCGTGATGCGGCCCGCCGGCAACTGGAACGAACCGCCTTCAGGCTTCACCAGTTGGACTAGAGTAGCCACCGCATACAACAATCCGGCAGACGCGTTCGCCGTGACAGCGATGCGTGATGGAGAGAGATCGATGCGATACGCCTGCTGCTCAAGACGGGCGCGGTCCCGACCGAGCGCGCTACCGATGACGACACTCCCGGGCGTAATGGCCATGCGCACGGCACGCGCGGAACCCGCAATTAGAGAGATTCCGTATCGCTCCCGCAAATCCTCGCGAAGAGTTTGCACCGCGACATCGGTTGCGGAGAGGCCGGGGGCCAGTGACAAAGACCACCCCGTTCCGAACGGGAAATCGGAAGGTTGAAGTTCGACCTGCCGCGGCTGCGGCAACACCGCATACCCGCGAGAAAGCAGGGGAGTGACCGCGAAAGCCTGACTGGCCGCCCCCGCAAATAGCAATATCCAAAACACTAGTCGCATTCGATCACAAGTCTCCCATGATGTCCCGGCGGCGCGCTTGACGAATCTCAGCCATTGGCGGTACGATTAACCCCGTTCGTGCTTGTCAGTCAAGGGGGGTCGATATGCGCGCTTCGAGTAATTCGCCGGCGATTGGCGTTTGGTCTGGTTTTACTGCTGCTCTTTTGATGCTGATTGCCGTTTGCCTCGTCTGTGGAAGGGCATCGGCACAGCTTTATGCGGGTTCGGTAACGGGCACGGTGACAGACCCTTCGGGCGCTGTCGTGCCGAATGCGCAGCTTCGGTTGGTGGACGAAGAGAAGGGGTTTGTGTTCACGGCCGTCACCGATTCCAAGGGAGGTTACGTAATCCGGCAGGTCCCGCCTGGCACATATGTATTGTCCGTCGAGGCGCGGGGATTCCGTGCCGAAACGCAATCGGGCATCAAGATCGAGGTCAGCCAGAACGCCACCGTCAACTTCGCGCTCCAGGTCGGAGCGATTAGCGAGACCATACGGATTACCCAGTCGGCGCCGCTGCTCTCCACTCAGGATGCCGTGACGGGGCAGACAATCGATCGGAAATTCATCAACGATCTTCCGCTGATTACGCGTTCAGTAACTGACCTGGCGTACCTTACTCCTGGGATAACTGAGGCGGATAACCACTGCCAGGGATGTGCCGCGAACAATTTCGTCTCCAACGGAGGCCGCAACGCCACGGCTGACATGCTACTGGACGGTGTGACTGTCACGAACTTTGAGCAAAATAGCGGCATCCAAGTGCCGACCTACACACCGTCAGTCGACGCCGTCCAGGAATTTACCGTTCAACAAACTAATTTCAGCGCGGAGTATGGTTTCTCGGGCGGCACCATCGTCAACATGGTAACCCGCTCGGGGACTAACCAGTTCCACGGCAGTCTTTATGAGTTCTTCCGCAATCAGAAACTCGACGCCAATAACTGGTTCAACAATCGGAGCGGTCTCCCGGTTCCGCCGCTGAGGAACAACAACTTTGGGGGCACCATCGGCGGCCCGATACGGAAAGACAAGACATTCTTCTTCTTCGATTACGACGGCACGCGCAGCAGAACCGCCAGCACTTTTCAGGCCGGCGTGCCGAGCGCCCTTGAACGAACGGGGAACTTCGGCGAGCTCTGTGCTCACGCCGGAGGAGCGTTCGATTCCACGGGCGCCTGTTCAGCCGCTGGCGGCCAGCTCTGGGATCCCTACACCGGCGTTTACAGCGCCGATGCAGGCGGCCCCGTCCGCTCAGGGTTTATTCCCTTCAATAGTTTAGCCACTTACACGAGCCCCGGCAGCCCTAAGCTGAATGGAACGCCGTACCAGTTGCCGTCTGGACCGGGCAATCTGATCGATCCCGCTGCCCTCAAACTGATGCAGTATTACCCGCTTCCCAATGAAAATGTCGGGACTGCGGCGTACAACCCATATACTAACTGGATTGGTTCGGGCTCGAATCAGAACTCGAATAATCAATACGACATCAAGGTCGACCATCGCTTCAGCGATCAGGACCTGGTCAGTGTCAAGTACTCCAAGCAAGGTAGCTTTGGTCACGGGTTCAACTGTTTCGGTAATCTTGCAGACCCCTGTACGGGAGGCCCGAGCAACAGCACGGCTCACTTAGCGGCAGTAAACCTGACACATACGTTTTCACCGACCGTGCTGCTGAACTTAGCCTGGGGATTCACGCGCGGCGCGGTATTCTCCCACAGCATTGGCGGCGATTACAAAAATCTCGATCCAGCCGCGCTTCTCGGTATACCCAAATACATCGATGCTTCCGGATTTCCGTTCATCCCCTCCATCGCCCTAAATACCGGATACAGTTTGCCGACAGGTTTGAACAGTATCGGTACGCAGCCATGGAGCTATCTGCGCCAGGGGCAGGAGACGCACCACCTTTTGGGCACAGTGAGTTGGGTGAAGGGGCAACATGAGTTCAAGTTCGGCGCTGAGGGCAGAATGCACCGCGACAACTTCACTCAACCCGGTGTGCCGGGCGGAATCTTCTATTACGACTTCACCGGGACATCGCAGCAACCGTTCTCTGGAGGCGGCGATGCTCTGGCGAGCTTCCTGGTTGGTAATGGCGGTCCCGGCACGTGGGGGCAGTACGAGATACCGAACCTCGTCAGCACGCAAAGCTTTCAGGCGGGAGGGTTTGTCCAGGATAACTGGAAGGTGAGCAAAAAGCTCACGCTGAATGTCGGTATGCGGTATGACGTTGATTTTCCCCGGACGGAGCGGTTCAACCGGATAAACGCGCTCGATCCGTCTGTGGTATCGCCGGTGCAAGCACCTGGACTGGGTACGCTCCATGGAGGCGAGATATTTGCCGGAAAGAATCGCTCCCCAGGCTATAAAATTGCGTGGAATAATTTTGGGCCGCGAATCGGATTAGCTTACCAGCCAATCGAGAAAACGGTCATACGGGCTGGATATGGAATCTACTACTCGTCAGTCAGATCGGGCGCGGCCGGAGTAGGTGCGAGCGGCTATCAAGGGTACGATGAGAACACGCCGTGGACCAACACGTATCAGAACGATGGTGTTACGCCCTTCGGCAGATTGAGTAATCCTTTTCCGGCCGGCGTGAAGTTGCCACCCGGCAGCAGCCTGGGGTTGATGAACGACGTCGGTTTCGGCGCGACAGGCCCGATCCCTTCGATGGATTCGGCCGTCCCTTACGAGCAGAGTTGGAGCTTCGGGATACAGCGAGAACTGCCAGGGAACTTCCTTGTCGATGCCAATTATATCGGGAAGGCGGGCCACCACCTTTACTTTGGCGGCGCGGGCGGTTTGAACTATCTTGGCAGCCAAATCGAGCATTACAGCGCAAGCCAGATTGCCGATTTGAACACTTACGTGCCGAATCCGTTTTCCGGCGTCATCACCGACCCGAACAGCTCGCTTTCGAGCCCTACCGTACCCGCCTATCAGCTCCAACTCCCATTCCCGCAATTTACGGGTTTCAACGGGGACGAGCCTCCGTGGGGCAATTCCATTTATCACGGATTTCAGGCGAGGGTAGAGAAGCGATTCTCTCATGGCCTGGAAGCACTGGTAACTTACACCTGGTCGAAATCGATCGATAATGCGTCCACTACGAGTGGCGGCACCACGTGGCTCGGCGGGATTACCAGTCTGCAGGATCCGAATAACCGGCGCCTGGAGCGAGGCTTGTCGACCTTTGACATACCGCGGGTGCTCCAGTTCAGTTATGTATATGAGCTTCCCGTCGGCCGCGGCAAGGCCATTGGCGGGAACATGCCGGCGGTCGTCAACGCAATCATTGGCGGCTGGCAGACGAATGGAATTTGGCGATTCAACGATGGCAGACCGATTTTACTCGGCCTCTCAGGGGGGCAGTCGCTTCCCACTTACGGAGGGCAGCGCCCGAATCTGCTTGGCCCACTGCATTGCAACGGGGGAGCCGATTTCCTGACCAACTACTTTAAGAATCCAGAAGTGGCGGTCGCGCCGCCGCCCTTCACACTGGGCAATGCACCGCGCAGCTACGGAGGTTGCCGGCAACCGGGTCAGGCAAACGCCACGCTGTCATTATTCAAAGATTTCCTGTTAACCAGAATTCGGGAAGGCGCCCGGCTGCAGTTCCGGTTCGAGGCATTCAATGCCTTGAACCATCCGCAGTTCAGCGGCCCGAACACGCAGGTGAATGGCGGCAATTTCGGCGTGATCACGAGCACGGCGAACTCGCCGCGAGAGGTGCAGCTCGCCTTGAAAGTGTATTGGTGATCAGGGCCGTTAAACCGGAGCTCGAACTTCAAACAGGAAGTTCTCCAGCGAGAAGCTATTTGTGTCTTGCGATGGGTCTTCCTTTGCCAGGCCTTTGATAACTTCCAACTCAGCGGCTGAACGTTGATCGTCCCCCAACGCTTTGTAAGTGTCACGCAAGGCGTAGTGGACGGGAATCAGCCTGGGCTGCAGACGATTGGCCGCGAGTAAGTGCTGAAGAGCCTGCGAGTAGTCTTTCCGCGCGAATGAAATCTTGCCGGCCAAGACAAGAATGTAAGGATCCTTCGCAGTCAGCGCCAAGGCTTTCGTGATCGCATTTTGAGCGCTTTTCAGATCGTCCGGCGCCGCGTCCAGGATGGCTCGCGCCTGGTAATAGTAGACCTCCGGCGTATTCGCCCCTAATGCGATTGCCGTCTCGAGTGTCTGCCGGGCTTCGGCCGATTTGAGTTGAATCTCGAGCAGCATCCCGCTGAGTACATAGGCCGCATTCCACTCTGGCCAACGTGATTGAATTCTAGCCAAAAGGTTCTGCGCATCAACGTCGCGCCGCAATAAGTAAAGCGTAACGGACTGTGCCAGCTGCAGTTCTCTGGCATCCGGGAGCACCATCGAGGCCTGATCGAGCAACTTGAGCGCCTCATGCGGCAGGTTATGTTTCACCAGAAATCCGGTCGCCTGAAGGTAAAGATCGGGACGTGTCGGCGCGGCGCGGATGCCGCGATTCAGCGCCTGAACGGCGTCTTCGACCTTCCCCATGGTGTCCAGGATCTGCGCCCGAAGCAGGTAGTAATCTCCCTTGCGGCCGGTCTCCGGAGTCCGGTCAAGTTCCGCCAATGCAATCTGAGGGGTCTCCAGATGAAAACGCACGATCGCCAGTTCCAGACGGGCGGCGCTCAATCCCGGCTCCGCGGCTGTGGCGGATTCAAGAAACTCTTGCGCCATACTATATTGCTCGAAACCCAGTAAGATCCGCCCGCATTGCGCGAGTAGCTTGGAATCCGGATCTGCGGATTTCACTTGCCGAAAGACATCCAAACCTTCGGTCGTGCTCCCATCGAGGAGCAACTCCCGTCCCAACCTCACCTTCCATTGCAGATCCGTAGGGTTGGTAGCAGCTTGATTTCTAAGATTCGCCAGATAACGAGCGCGCTGGTTGACTGGGGAGAGACTCAGATACTCAATGAGCCCGGCTTGCGGCCTGCGTGCTTCAGCGAAAGATCCGGATTGCTTTAACCGGGCCAGAACTGAATCGGCTTCGTCCTTCCGGCCCAGCATCACGAGCGCTCTTCGATACTGGACCAGAGCCAGGGGCGCATCCGGTGCCAGATCGACAGCCCGCTGCAGAACGTCAACCGCCTCATTAGCGCGATGGAGCGCCAGATATGCCTGCCCTAAGTGCGCCAGGGCGCGGTAGTCGTTAGGCTGGTGCTCTATGTAAGTGCGTAAGTCATCGATCGCCTGTTGGGGTTTCTGCTCCTCGATACTCAATAAGGCGCGCGCATAACGCGCCTGCGTCAGCCCGGGGTTCAGCTTCAGCGCGCGATCGAGATCGTGAAAAGCCGCACTCCGGTCCTCTGCAACGGATTTTGCGACACCCAGCTCATAAGACCCGATGGCATCATCGGGATACTTATGGACATACCACTCCAGGTCTGCAACTGCCCGCTTGAACTGGTTCGCGCATGCCAGCAGGAAGCCATGCTCGCGGCGTGCGGCATCGTCGCCGGGCTTGAGCTTCAGATACGCTTCGTAGCTTTCAGCGGCATCTATGAAGAACTCTAATTGGGCACTTACCTGGGCGAGGAGTAGCAACACGTCGGAGCGGCCAGGCGCCACCTTCCGTGCCCTCGTCAGAACCGCCGCCGCATCTACGCGTCTTTCTTTTTTAACATACGCCCGCGCCAGCGCGTACAAGCAATCAGGATCGTCCGGCCGCTGCCTGAGAGCAGTCTCAAGCACGCCAATTGCTCGATCGATGTGTCCCGCTTGAAGCGATGCAAGCCCCAGGTTGTACAACACATCGAAATCGGCCGGCTCTGCGTCCAGCACCCGGGAGAACGAGTTTTCCGCGCGATCGTAGAGCTTGCACAAGCCGAACGTCACGCCTGTTGAGAAAAATTGGCGGGGCTCGGATTTCGAGTCATCTTCGAACTTTCCGAGTAATTGGGCGGCATCGGAACACTTCCCGGAGATAGCAAGCGCGCGCGCACGCAGCCGCGACGTGCCGGGGCCGGCCATGGAGGAAGGTCCGGCCTGCCGGAGATAAACCAGTGCTTGTGGACCGTTGTTATCGTCGACGCTCATTTGCGCGAGTTGAAGATTGGCGTTTGCGTGGTGCGGGTCGCCCGCAACTGTCTTTAGATAGAATCGGCGAGCCTGTGCCCGGTCTCCGCTCGCCAGATAATGATTGGCGAAGTTGTTAAGGATCTGGACGGAATTTGGCGCCAGTTTGATAGCTTGCAGATAGTAGCTCGCCGCCTGGCTGTAACGCTGCTGCGAATCGAGGATGACGGCCTTCAGGGTGAGTGCTCCCACGTCGGAAGGATCATTTTTCAGGATGGAGTCGAGACTCCGATCGGCTTCGGCAACTTTTCCCTCAGCGAAAGCCGATCTGGCTTGCTGTAGGCTGCTCTTCGGAACCGCGGCCTCCTGGGCGAGCAGAACAGCGCCGGTAAGAACAGAAAGCGTGAACGGCAGGATTATAGAAAAAATGGGCGCGCGCCGCACGAGGGTTAACTTCATGTTCAGTTTGCCAGAACGGCTTGCAAGATCACAAGACGCTATCCCAATGTGGATCGCTACGGAGCCAGCACTCTGGCAAGATCCAGAGCATCCTGGTCTTCCCAGTTATCCCGCGGCTCGGCCGCGGCACGGGCAAACATCCAGAGTCTAACGCGCTCGCTGTCGAGGCCAAGCAGGTCCGCGATGCGGCGGATCGTCCCGTTGGGATCCGAGCGAAGTCTCTCGTCACAATTGAAAAGGTGCTGCGTCGCGTCGTACGCGGCGTCGCCGACGAACGGCTTCGGATCGATTACAAGCCACGGCTCGCGCTGCGCCCGGAGGATATTACCGGCGTGAAGGTCGGTCGCCAGCAATACTTCTTTGGCGGCTGTGCGCGGCAACGTGCTGAGCAAACGCAGCCCTTCACGGACCAGCCCTTCATCGCGCCATCGGTCCGCATCCGCCAACGTCTCTTCAGTCCAATAATCCATCAGCTTTGAGAGAGGCCGGAACGGATGTGGTGAGATTGGCCCGCGCCACAAACGCTTCAGCAGCCCCGAAAGAATGATGTCCTGCTCCAGTTCCGGGAGTGTCCGCAGCGTGGTCCCGGGTTCGCAGCGTTCCAACAACATCGCGCCAAGTTCTTCATCCGCATCAAGGAGCCGGGCAGTCGGGTTTCCGTCCCAGAAGCGCATCCCCTGAATCTCGTGCTCCGCCTCCATATGAGGCATGCCGAGTTTCAACACCGCGGAATTCCCGTTCGCAAGAAGTACCGGCGCAACCCACGCGCAACTTCCTTCTTTGTCATCGAAGGGCTTGTCGATGGTCATTAACCACCGGCGCTCCAGCGACCGTATTGCGGCCGGGAGCCCTTCCAGCCACAAGATGTTCGCTGCCGTTTTGCAGTTGTTAACGAGCCGGTTCGAGGCAGTCAGAGCCACGCGTTCGTGTCTCCATTCAGGACACATGCTCTCATAGACGACGAGGCCGACGTCCGCTCGCGCGGTTGATATATTGCAGAGCAAGACCCAGAACACCCAAAGGACGCCACGGCGCATGGCGATACTATTCCGGCAGAAGCACATGTACCTGGCGAGCATTGCGCGAACATAAGGGGCAACATGAAACCTTTCTTATTGGCAATCCTCACGGTTGTTCCGCTGCTTGGGGGCGCTTTCCGGGCCTCGTCGGTAAAGGTCGACATCACTCCGGACAGTCCTCAATGGCTGCTCGGATATGGTCCCCGGAAATCGACCGGAGTCTATGACCGCATCTATCACCGGGTGATCGCGATGGACGATGGGCGAACGCAGATCTATATCGTCTCGAGCGACCTCTGTCTGTTCTCGCCCGGCCTTTATGATGAGGTGGCGGGCGACCTTGAGCGCGAAATCGGCGTTGGCCGGAAGCAGTTCTGGTGGGCCGCGACCCACACCCATTCGGCGCCGGAGGTTGGCGCCCCGGACGTTTACCAAATGCTTCTAAAAGGCCGGTCGGATCATGATTGGGATCGCCAGTATACCGAGCAGATCAAAAGGTCGCTGATCGATGCCGTCAAGAAAGCGCGGGCCTCCCTGGAACCAGCTCGCCTAAAGATTGGCTCGGGCGTTTCGCAGGCGAACATCAATCGACGCGCGAAGGACGTCGACGGCAAGGTCACGCTCGGCTTGAACCCCGATGGCCCGGTCGATCGCCAGATCGGCCTGATTCGGGTCGAACGTCCCAATGGTGAACTTATCGGCCTGGCGATAAATTACGCTTTACACGGCACCGTTTTGAGCGGGCAAAATCAGTTGATCAGCGGGGATGCGCCGGGGACCGTCGCCGCCTACCTGGAGCAGAAGTTAGGTGGCCCCGTGATCTACCTGAACGGCGCCGCCGGTAATGCGGCGCCGATTTATAGCGTCTATCCGGACCCGAAGTCAGGTCACCTTTCGGAGTTTAGGGTGTTGTTGGGCGATCGCGTCCTCGAAGCAAACGCAGGCATGGGGCATGGCACTGAACAGAGGGCGGAGGATGTCAAACTGCAGGTCGATGAAACGTTTGTCGAAACTCCGCTCAAACCGGGGCTTCAATGGCCGCCGGAACTTGCGCGCTACTCACACGTTGACGGCGCCGGCACCGTGTTCGTCCGTCTACCGATTCGTTTTTTGCGCATCGGCGACACCGTGATGTGGGCGGCACCGGTTGAATTGTTCTCTGAGATCTCAATCGAGATCCGAAGGCAATCGAAATTTGCGCATACCTTTTATTCGGGTTATACGAATGGGTGGTTCGGCTACCTTCCCACAGCCCAGGCGTTTTCCGAAGGCGGCTACGAGCCGGCTACTTCGCCGTTCACGAGCTCTGCCGAGCGGGATCTCACTCAGCATGTTTTGGGGTATCTGCGGAAGGCGCGATAAGTCGGATGGGGTGGATGGTGGGATTCGAACCCACGACCACCGGAATCACAATCCGGCACCGCCAGTCGTGCCGAGGTGTGGGGTGTTGTGTTTCAGCGGTTTACTGGACAGCAATCAGTCCCCAGTCTTGTGGAGACGGTGTTTGTTGGACACAGCCGCGTTAGGGCGTACCTGAGGGTGTACAAGAGATTGTGTAAACGCGGTTCTCAAGAAGTGAGGAGAATAGGAGAACCCAATGGCAATCAGGAAAGAGTTGATCGACGAATTGATGGCAACCAGCGACGGTCCATTGATCGGTCCCAATGGACTGTCC
>JBBROU010000028.1:0-43605 GCA_038229055.1 Bryobacterales bacterium
GCTCCGGCACTCCACCAGCACTGACCGCAACACTTCGCCATGCGCGTACGGGATTTCCAAAATCGTTTGGGTCGGAATACAAAACGGTGGGTGTTCCAGGAAAACACCGGAGCGGTTACCGAGCCGAACATCGGGACCATGACTAATATCCACATTGAGCCGAAGACCCGCACCACAGTAAACGTGCTCCGTGATTATCATGAAACGATAAGTCGCGCAATTCTTCAGTACCCTTGCAATTTCCTCATTTGATAGATGTTGCAACACCTGCCGCACAAGGCAAAGCTCGCCCCGCGGAGGATCGTTCTGGGTAACGTCGGCGACCTCGAAGCGGATGTGAGAACTGCCGAAATGAAGTTGGTTGTAACGGATCAAATCGGGAACAACATCAACTCCGACGTAGTTCACTCCTTCTAAGTTCGCAATACGTCGACCAATCCGAAAATCACCGCAGCCGACATCCACGATCTCGTGGATTCGCTTTTCCTCGACGAATCCCTTAATCATTTGATAATAATGTTCGGCAAATTCCGAGCTCGAACCGTCACCCGAGTTATACTCGCCGTTTGCGCCGGCACCCCAAAGCCGTTCTCTGTAGATTTCAGAGAAGGTTTCGGTGGTTGAACAGTCCCGGTATTTCTGATTCCGTCCGAGCCACTTGGTTCGGAGATCCAAGACTGGTGCTGGAATTGTCTGCTTGAGCTGCTTACGCAAATTCCGTAGTCGTGGCACTGCCATGTTAGGTCGCCCGGCCCTTCTAGTGCCAACGAAGTCTACCGCTTTCGACTGTGAATGTCCAGCCGACCAGCGCATAGGCGGTTCAAGCAAACGCTTCTTTAATCACCTTGCCGCCCACCACCGTCGGCCTCTCCGCGCGGCCGTTATGTGGATAAGTAACGCGCAGATGGTCCAGTCCGAGCGCCAGCAGGATAGTCGCATGCAAATCGTTCACGTGGTACGGCTTCTCGACGGCACGCAGGCCGATCTCGTCCGTCGTTCCGATGGTCTGGCCGCCCTTCACGCCGCCGCCGGCCATCCACATGGTGAAGCCCCACGGGTTATGGTCGCGGCCGTTGCCATGTTCATTGAATGGCGTACGCCCGAACTCGCCTCCCCAGACTACCAACGTCTCGTCCAGCAGGCCGCGTTGCTTCAGATCCGTTAACAGCGCGGCGATTGGTTGATCCGATGCCTTGCACCACTTACCATGATTGCCTTCAATGTCGACGTGCGCGTCCCAGCCGCTGCCCGAACCGCAGTAGAGTTCCACGAAGCGAACGCCGCGCTCCACCAGCCTGCGCGCCAACAGGCAATTGCGTCCGAACACCGCGGTCTCGGGCGCATTCAGTCCGTACAGATTTTTCGTCGCGGCGGTCTCCTGGCTCAGATCGACGCATTCCGGCCCGGCCGCCTGCATGTTGTACGCAAGCTCATAGGACCGAATTCTTGCCTCTAACTCCGTGTCATCCGCGCGAGCTTCCGCATGGATGCCGTTGAGCGTTTTGAGGAAATCGAGTTTCGATCTCTGCCGCTCATCGCCCACGCCTTTCGGAGGCAGCAGGTTCAGGATCGGCGTCTCGCCCTGCCGCAGGAGCGTCCCTTCATAGACCGCCGGAAGAAAGCCTCCGGACCATGTCTTGGAGCCACCGAGGGGCAGGCCTTGGTCAACGGCGACCACGAAAGTCGGCAGGTTCCGGTTCGCGCTGCCGAGCCCATAGGTGACCCACGCGCCGAGCGAAGGCCGCCCCGCCAGGATCGATCCCGTATTCATCTGGCAGACGGAGCCAACATGATTCAAGCCATCCGCCCAGCAGGAACGGATCACCGCCATGTCGTCCACATGTTCGGCGATTCGCGGGTACCAGTCGGAGACCCACGTCCCGCTCTTTCCGTATTGCTTCCACTGCCGCGGCGACGCCATCAGGGAGTTATTGCCCGTCCCCATCGCGGTGATCGGCTTGCCAAACGATGCCGGCAGCGGCTGCCCGTGCAGTTCGGCGAGCTTGGGCTTAGGGTCGAACAGATCGATGTGGCTCGGCCCTCCTTCCATGAACAGGAAGATCACCGACTTCGCCTTGGGCTTGAAGTGCGGCGGTTTGGGCGCCATCGGATCCGGAACGGCGGTCGTCGCGCCCTCCGCCATCATGGCGCTTAACGCGAGCCCCGCGAGGCCGCTCCCGGCGTGGGCAAAGAACTCACGGCGGTTGCGAACGGGCCAGTGATGCTGAAGCTGTTTCATGGCTTTAGTCGATTGGTTTTAATCAATGTAAAGAAACTCGTTCGCGTTGAGCAGCATGTGGCAGAGGTCCACCAGGCTGTCATCCGCGTTCGCGATGGCGGTCTGTCTGGCGAGGAACTGCCGCGCGGCAGCCATCTCGCGATCCGTCGGCGCGCGCAGAAAAGCCAGGCGGAAGCTGCGCTCGATGCGGGCATCGGTCGACATCGCCCTGTCGTTTTGAACGCGGCGCGCAAACGCCTTGGCCCAGTCGAGCACCAACTGATCATTGAGTAAATTGAGGGTCTGCGTTACGGACACGCTCCGCTGCCGGCGGGAACAGCTCTCGTGAGTGTCCGGCATATCGAAAGCTTCAAAAAGTGGATAGGGCGCATTGCGTCGCACAAACACATAGACACTTCGCCGGTTTGCCTCCAACGGATCTTCATCCGCCTTCCACGTTCGATAGCTCGACTTATCCATAGGCCGTGGCGGGAACACGCCCGGTCCTCCCTGCTTCAGGTTCAGCAGGCCGGAAATCGCCAGCGCCGAATCGCGAACCGCTTCCCCTTCTAGGCGCTCCCGGTTGAAATGCCAGAGCAGCTTGTTATCCGGGTCGACAGTGGACGCCTTCGCGACGGCCCCCGCATCCAGTATGGACGATTGCCGGTACGCGCTTGACAGCACGATCAACCGATGCAGCTTCTTCCGGCTCCAGCCCTGTTCCACGAACGTTGCCGAAAGCCAGTTCAGCAGTTCCGGATTCGATGGACGATCGCCCATCATTCCGAAGTCGCCCGGGGTGCCGGCAATGCCGCGGCCAAAATGATGCTGCCAAATGCGGTTCACCTCGACGCGCGCCGTCAGCGGGTTCGAAGGATTCGCGATCCAGTTCGCGAGCGCGGCGCGCCGGCCAGTGGTCTGCATGCCGTCCATCTTCCGCACCACGGCGGGTTTCGTATCGAGAATCGTCAGAAAGCCGGGCTCAACCGGATCGAGCGGTGCATCCCAGGCGCCGCCGCGAAGAACGTGAGTGGGCGGAGCCTGCGCCGAGGCGTCGGTCATCACTTGCGCGACGGCCAGGGCGGGAGGCTTGATGTTATCGAACGCAGCGAGTTGGGTCTTGAGTTCCTGGTACCGCGCTTTCGCCGGCGCCTTCAGTTTCGGCGCGATCTCTTCATCGGGGAACGTGAGCTGCGTCTTCGCCTTCAGATACATCTGCTGCTGGTAAGGGCTGCGCTGGCTCTCGGGCATCCGGATGATCGCCTGCAATTCACCGGGGAAGCGTCCCAGCCGCTCCTTATAAAAGGAGTCGTAGGCCGGCTTCAGCACTGCTGCCATTTCAGCGCGAATGCCTGCTGTCTGATCCTCCCAAACCGCATTCTGGCGTTCCCACTGCTTCTGTTTCTCGGGCGAATCGACCACCTTCTCGTCGTCAATTCGCGTATTCGCAAAGAACGACTGCAGCCGGTAATAATCTTTCTGAAGAATGGGATCGAACTTGTGATCATGGCAGCGCGCACAACCCAGGGTGACGCCGAGGAAGGCCACTCCGATCGTGTCGGTGATGTCGTTGAGCAGTTCCTGCCGGCGCTGCATCACATTGGCGGCGTTGCTCTCGTCCGGAAAGTGCCGGTTGAAGCCCGTCGCGATCACCGCGCTCCGATCATGTGGATACAGTTCGTCGCCGGCGATCTGTTTCTTCACGAAGCGGTCGTAGGGCTCGTCTTCGTTGAGCGATTGGATCACGTAGTCGCGATAGCGCCAGATGTTCGGCCTCGTCTCGTCGGCCTTGAATCCTTCGCTATCGGCGTACCTGGCGACGTCGAGCCAGTGGCGGGCCCATCGCTCGCCATAACGGGGCGATGCCAGCAGACGGTCGACTGAGTTTTCGTACGCCTGCGCCGAATCGTCGGCGAGAAATGCCTGCATCTCCTCCGGTGTCGGCGGCAGCCCGGTCAGGTCGAATGTGACGCGCCGAAGCAGGGTGCGCTTATCGGCTTCATCAGCCATCGTGAGCCCGGAATGTTCGAGTGCGGCTTGCACAAACGCGTCGATCGGATTACGAACTCTGGCGCTGGCTCTCGGAGCGGGAACAGCGGGCTTCGAGACCGGTTGGATGGCCCACCATCGAAGTTGGTAGGTCTTGAAAGGCGAAGTTGTCTCGGCGGCTGCGACCAGCAAAGGAAGCGCAACAATCAACGTTTGCAGACGTTTCATACGGGAACCACTCTAGCCGCGCAACTGCAGTTATTTTATATGATGCAGCAAACGTATGCGATGCGCCTCGCTATCAGCCACATACACCGTTCCGTCGCGCGCCACACATACGCCGTGAGGGCGGCTCATGCGGCACTTCAGAGGGTTGCCATCCGGCCCGTCACCGCGCTCCCCGGTGCCGGCCACAGTCGTGAGATTGCCGGTCTTTAAATCCACGCGGCGAATGGCATGATTCTCCGTATCGGCAATGTAGAGCGCGCCATCGGGCGAGAGTGCGATGCCCTTCGGTCCATTGAGCGTCGCCTGTGATGCCAGAGCGCCATCGCCGCTGAATCCTTTTTGGCCTGTGCCTGCGAGCCGAGTCACCCGGTCCAACTTCGGATCGATCTTGTAAATAGCGTTGCCTTCACGCAGCGCCAGGTAGAGATTTCCGTCAGCATCCGATTCAATCGCTCTCGGCCCGTTAAACGGAGTTCCCCCGATATGCGCGCCGTCCGGGGTAGCGGCCTGGTCGCCTGTGCCTAGATAAGTCTCGATGAGCCCGGATTTTAGATGCACCCGGCGCACGCGGTTGTTTCCGATATCGCAAATCAGAAGCCGACCTTGGCGGTCGAACGCGATGGAATGCGGTTGGCGCAACTCTGCCGCCGTCGCCGGGCCGCCATCACCGGAGAAACCGGCGTGGCCAGTGCCCGCGACGGTCGTGATGATGGCACTCTTCCCGTCGACGCGCCGCACAACATGATTCGGCATATCGACAAAGAACATGTTTCCGGCCGGATCGAAGCGGACTTCATACGGCTCTCCGAGCGCGGCTTCGAGAGCCGGCCCGCCATCCCCGGAATTGCCTTGCCGACCATTGCCGGCCATCGTGGTCACCTTGCGGGAACGGAGATCCATGCGACGCACCACGTGATTGCCGATTTCACAGAAATAGAGCGCGCCGTCCGGCCCAATCACCAGACCGTAGGGATTGTTGACGCTAGTGTCGCCGCTTCCGGGCGTCCCGGTGCCGATCAGCGTCTGAATGTTCCACGAGATCGCTATCGCGAAAAGGGCGGCGAGCGTCCGCATATTCCGTAAAGCAGCCTATCAGATACACAGCCAGAGCAGAATAGGCGTAGACCGGCTGAGCTGGAGGTTTCGGACTGGAGCATGGATGGAAGGACGAAGTCTTGACAAAAATCAGGAGGCGGCATAGGATCGATCAGCTTAAGAAAGAGGCACCGCCTTTGCAGAAATTGATTCCCGGGCTGCCGGCGTGACTTCGAAAATCGCGATCGCCGTCGCTGTCCTCGCCATGTGCGCCGATGCCCAGACCACGACCTCCCCGTCCGTCGTGCTCACCGGTCAGGCTGCACAAGTGAAGGTTGACCTCGGCGGCGGCTCCATCGTGCAGTTCCAATTCCTAGATCAGCGCCTTAACCCTTTAAGCTGGACGTCAGGGGAACCTTCGGCAGCGCATCCCATGGGGCACTTTCTCTGTCTTGACCGATGGGGCGCTCCGTCGGACGCCGAGAGTCAGAACGGAATGCCGTTCCACGGTGAGGCTTCCCACGTGATGTGGAACGTCACGCAGAAACCCAACTCGACGGGAGGCCTGATCCAAGCGGAAATGAGCGCTGAGCTACCTCTCGCGGGAATGGCGATTAAGCGGCGGATGCGGCTTGTGGAAGGCGCCGCGCTGCTGCGAGTGTCCGAGTCGGTAACCAACACCAACAAACGCGGGCGAGTCTATAACATGGTTCAACATCCGTCCATCGCGCCGCCGTTTCTTGATGAAACGACCCTCGTTGACGCGAATGGCCGTAAAGGATTCATGCAATCCAGCCCTCTGCCTAACCCGGAGCAGCAGGTGGTTCACTGGCCGGAGGCGCTCAAAAATGGGAGGCCGGTCGATCTTCGACACCTGAGCGGCGACCACGACCCGGAAGTCGTATCTTTCATCATCGAAGACGATTATGGCTGGGTTTCAGCTTGCACGCCGAGTAAAGGCCTGCTTATTGGTTACATCTGGAAGAGATCGGAATATCCGTGGTTGGATATATGGCGAAACGCTCAAGGCGGTCACCCGGTAGCTCGAGGTCTTGAATTCGGTACCACGGGCCTGCACCAACCGGAAGCAGTTCTGGTAGCGAAAGGGAAGATCTTCGATCGCCTGCTGTACTCGTACATCGATGCCGGCCAGACCGTCACGCGTTCCTACGCGGCATTTCTGTTCAGGATTCCGGCTGATTACAACGGCGTCGAGCGCGTTTCATACGAAGGCGGACGCTTGGTTCTGTTTGAGCGCGGCAAGAGTCGGGAACGAGCCCTGACAATGAATGTCGGGGAACTCTTCCCTCCCGATTCCCGACCCTGAGTCGCAATGCTCCCAGACCGGCGGTAACGCCCGGCACGAACGCGCCTTAGATGAAGAGGCTGACCGGCACCCGGAAGAACTCCGCAAGCTTCCGCGCGTGCTGCGTGCTGATGGCTCTCTTGCCCGCCAGAACATCGGAGGCTACGCTGCTCGACCCAAACACGGACACTAGATCGCGTTGCCGAAGCCCGCGGTCCTCCATTAGAGACTGAACCGCTTCGAGCGGCGTCGCGTGCCCGAGGTCGTAACGATTTTCAAACCGCTCAATCAGCACAGTGAGAAGTTCTGCCAGGCTTTCTTGTTCAGGCGTCCGTACCGCCAAACCATCGAGCCTTTCGAGCTCTGCAATTAACCGCTCGTTTTCTTCATCGGTCTCGATCACCTTCGGCAAAGTTTTCGCCAGCAATTCGCCATAAGTAATCTCATCAATGCCACTTATAGCCATTTTGTCCATCCTTTTCTGTCGTATTCTGCATGACTCAGAAATTCTTTAATATAGATACGGCGCGCTTCAAGCAAAATGCTAGCAATATCAGATGCGGGTGGCTCCCCTACTTGTTATCGGGAAACTCAACGCCCCGCGCCGAGTCCGCCTTCAAGGCGAGCAGCCGCTTGTGAGTTTCTTGAATTTGCCGCCATTGCTTCTCGACCAAGCTCCGCGACTCGCCCGGGAGACCGCCGTTGACTACGCTTTCAAAAGTCGCAACCGCCGAATCGTCGCCGGTCTCGCAGGCCGCGACGATCGCGCCCGAATCGCCGCCGGTCAGCGCCGATTTCAAATCGACCCATCCGCGGTGCATCGCGCCCGCGAGCGTTCCTGAGTTCACCGGAGTTCCGCCCAAACGCGCGACTTCGGCCTGCAGGTCTTTCGCGAACTTCGCCCGCTGATGCGCGATTTTCTCGAACTCGCCGGCGAGCTCGGAATTATTGATGTGCGCGGCCGCATTGCTGAACCCCTCTTCGCCGTTGATGCATACATGGATTAAACCGTTCAGCTCGTCGATAACCGTTTGATAGTCGTTCATCGGTTCCTTTCACTTGACTCATTTGACTTGTCACTTAATTTCGACGACTTCAACTTCTGGAAAACCGCCAATGCGCGATCCGCTTCGGCCACTTGCCCATCGCGACGCAAAATCCGCGAAAGCGCCCACCATGGGTCGCCGTAAGTGGGGTCAAGCTGACCCGCCTGACGCAGCTCAGGGAGTGCGCAGCTCTTTCGCTCCTGCTCGCACAATATTCCCATCCGGTAATGCGCTTGCGCCGACAAGGCATCCAAACGCAGCGCTTCCTCAAGTGCTTGCCGAGCCTCTTCAAGATGCCCCTGCTTCAGCGCGAGGGTGCCCAGATTCAGCGCCGGCCAAGCCGACGGCGCACCTTGCTCGCGATTCAGCCGCATGGCCTCGCGATAGCTCGCCGCCGCGTCGTCCAGATGCCCGGACGCTTCCAAATTCAGACCGAGATTGTCATAAGCGCGCGCATTCTTCGGGTCAAGCGCAATAGCCTTCCGAAGCTTCAAGGCGGCGTCGTCGTACCGCGCGTCGTCATAATCCAGACGCCCTAGCCAGTAAATAAATAGCGGGTTCGAAGGCTGCTGTGCGGCAAGCCGCGTCAACTCGGCGCGAGCCCAGTCGCGGCGCTTCATCGCGACGTAAGCCATCGCCAGCGAGAACCGGTCTTCCACCCCGAGGGGCTGCACCTGATCGGCTTTTTTGAATGCAATCGCGGCATTCAATGGTTCATGGTCGGCCAGGAAGATTTCGGCGGCCAGAGTCAGAAGCGGAGCCGAATCCGGATTGGCTTCGATTTGCGCCAGCAGCAGGCGCTCGGCCTTGCGATACGCGTTCAGTTCTAAAGCGCCGATAATCGCAGAACGCAATTCCGCGGTGAGCGGTGCGCGTTCCACACGCGCCAGCAGCGGCTTATTCTGGCCGCTCAGGGCGGCTGCGAACAAGAGCGCCAATGCGAACCCGATTCTCATTTTGACTGGCTCAACTGCCGCTTGAATGCGAGCGCCGCGGCACTCTCCGGCGCGAGTTCAATCTCGCGATCGATCTCCCGCAAGGCCTCGTCGTTCCTCCCAGACTGGGCGTATATCATCGCCAGCGCCAAGTGCGTTCCGGAAAGCTGCGGCGCGGCTGCGGCGGCTTTGGTGAACGCCTCGATCGCCAGATCCGTTTTACCCTGGGCCCCATAACTCTCGCCCAAAACCTGATACAGGCGCGCCGATTTCGGGTCGACGGCCTTAATTCGATCCACGCTCCATTCGGAAAGCTGAAGATAAGCGCGGCCGAGCTGGTAGGCGTACTCGTCGTTGCTGGAATCCAGCTCCGCCGCGCGTCGAAGCTGCGCCACGGCGGCAAACTGGTCGCCGGATCTTTGCTGCGCTACGGCAAGCTGGAAGTGAGCTTGCGCGCTATCGGGAGCTAACTTGACGGCCCGGTCCAGCTCCCGAACGGCCGCTGCGATTTTGCCGGTTTCAAGCAACGCAGAACCGAGCAGCATTCTTGCGGACGCCGACCCGGGGTCCAGCGCTACTGCTTCACGAAATTCCGTAAGCGCCTTCTCAATCGATCCGTTTTGGCGCGCGCGCAAACCGTCTTGCAGCTTGGCTTCGAGGGCCGCGTTCTCGGCGGAACATAGCGCCGATAGGGTGAACCATATTACGGCGATTTTCATTTCTCGTCCGTCTCGCCCCGCGAAAGCGCCCGATAGCGCGCGAACGCTCGATCCGCTTCTTCTTTCCGCCCGAGCAGCCGCAGCGCCTTGGCATAGAGCACCCAGCCCTGTTTCGCCGCCGGATCGCTCTTCACCAGCCCGCGCAGAACTTCTTCGGCGCGTTGATTCTGCTTGGCGCGCAGCAGCGCATCTCCCAGCGCGAGTTTGGCGGCAATGGATTCGGGTTCGGCGTGCAACGCCCCGGTTAGATACCCGATCGCGCGCTCGTTATCTTGCATAAATATCGCGCACGCCCCCAGCCCATAGAGCGCATCGAAACTCGCATGATCCACCGCTTCCGCGCGGGCATAAAAGCCGCGCGCCTCTTCCAGTTTCGATTGATGACGCTTCAGATCGCCCATTGCGTTCAAAATCACTACCGACTTGGGATTCCGTTCGAGCGCGGCCAGGTACTCGCGTTCCTCACCAGCGGCATCATTTTGCTCATGCAGCGATTCGGCCATTAACTGATGCACCCTAGCCGAATCCGGCGCCATCGCATAGAGACGCGCGAACTCCTGCTGCGCAAGGACGGAGGTCAGCCGGTGCAGGTAATAAAGCGCATCCAGATTCCTTGGATCCAATTGCAGTGCGACGCGCAGCACGGCGAATGCTTTGGCCGGCTGATTTTGCCCCATTGAGGCACGCGCCAACAGCACATGGGCGGCGGCGTTGCCCGGCTCATGGCGCAGTGCTGTTTCGGCGATGCGAATGGCCTCAGGAAAAGCCGCTCGGTCCAGCGCAGCTTCAGCCAATCCAACGGCGGTTTGCGCCCTGAGGCATAGCGAAAGCGTTAACAGAACTGCCACGACCCTCATTCTGCCTCAACTATAGAAGACTCCGAAGAACTGCGACAATTTCGAGTCTGCAAGCCTGTCGGAGCCAGATAGGCATCGCCCGTGACACGGAGCCGTAGCGGCGTAGCGGGCGGCATAGTCGGATTTTCCGGCGTTGTCATATAAACCAACGCTGCGGGCACTCTGCCGTCGTTCAGGTTGACCAGATTGTACTTATAGGACAACCCGTCACTGCCGACTTCTTGCCGGATCGCCTCCTCAAGCGCGGCGTCCCGGTTTGTCTCGGGCGCGATGCTGCGCAAAACACGTGGCCGCAAGAGTGTCGGCCCGGCACCTAAGGAGACGACCGACGCCATCAAGAAAAACCACTTCCTCGAAAGCTTCATTCGGAAACTATCATCCCAAAACCTTTGAACAGAGCTTCCCTGGTCGGTATCCAGTCCTAGGATCTGTTGGTGTAGAGCCGAGCCGAGAAATGGTGGGCCCGTGCAGACTCGAACTGCAGACCTCTTCCGTGTCAAGGAAGCGCTCTAACCAACTGAGCTACGGGCCCGGAGGCGGGGTGAAAACTGATTATATCATCCGCGATTCCAGCGTTCGCTCGAGACAATGCCCGAGCCTTCCTTAATAACGACAAGCTGATTGGCGCCGACTTTGCGCACCGTTTCCGTCGCGCCATTCGGCCACCGGATCTCGACATCGGCCGTCTTTTCATCGCCTAGGCCGAAGTGCTGGCGGGGGTCATTCGACGAATAGAAACTCGACTGCGCCACCACCTGCCGCGCCTGTATCTTGTTCCCGTAATGCGCCGTGATCCGCGCCCCGATCGCGCTGCGGTTCGATTTCACGCCAACTAGTTTCACCTTCAGCCAGTTCCCGCCGCCGGTTACGTCGTTCCGAAGCAGGGACGGCGGCTCATTCATGTTCACTACCACCACATCCACATCGCCGTCATTGTCGAAGTCCCCGAATGCGCAGCCGCGGCTCGCGTGCGGCGCGGCGATGCCCGGGCCGCCTTGTTCAATCAGCTCTTCGAACTTCCCGCCGCCCAGATTTCGGAAGATCACCCGCGGCGTCTTGAACGGATAATTCGGAAGCTTCCGCTCGACCTCTGGGTACACGCTGCCCGTCACTAGAAAAAGATCCGGCTGGCCGTCGTTATCTAAATCCTCGATGCCCGTCCCCCACGCGATATAGCGCGTCTCCACACCCAGGCCGGCGCGAATCGTCACGTCTTCGAAGTTGCCCTTCCCGTCGTTGCGATAAAGGATGTGCGTGTCGTCCGCGAAGTGGGTCTTAAAGATATCGAGATTGCCGTCGAGGTTAAAGTCGCCGACCCCCACGCCCATCCCGGCTTGCTCCATTCCATCTTCATTCAACGCCACGCCGCTCTCAAGCCCGATGTCGGTGAACGTGCCGTCCTTGTTGTTACGGAAAAGGAAGCTCGGGGTCGAATCGCACGCCACATAGATATCCGGCCAGCCGTCGTTGTCGAAGTCCGCCGCTACCGTCGTCATGCAGTAGCTGCCCTTGGCTTTCGACACGCCCGACGCATCGCTCACATCCTGAAATGTGCCGTCGCCCCGATTTTTGTACAGATACACGCGCCCAGGCGGCAGCCCCTTCGGCCCGCAGTTCACCGGCACGCCTTTCCAATTGCAGTTGCTCGCCTCGCCGGGCTTGGGCACGCGCTTCGGGTCGAAATCCAAGTAGCTGCCGACGAACAGATCCAGATGCCCGTCGCGGTTGTAATCGACGAAGGTGCATCCCGATCCCCAGCGCTTGTCAGCATGCAGCAGGCCGGCCTTCTCCGTCACGTCGGAAAACGTTCCGTCTCCGTTGTTCTTGTAGAGAACATTCTGGCCCCAATAGGTGACGAAAAGGTCCTCGAAGCCATCGTTGTTGTAGTCGCCCACCGTCACGGCCGAAGCCCATCCCGTGCGCCGCAGGCCGGCTTTGTCGGTCACATCGGTGAAGGTACCGTTGCGATTGTTGTGGTACAGGCGGTTGGTCGCATCGTCCGGATCTTTGCCGAAGCGGGTGCCGCTCAGAACGAAGATATCCATCCACCCGTCATTGTCATAGTCGACGAAGGCGACGCCGCACCCGACCGTTTCGAGGATGTACTGCTTTTCGGTGACGCCGCCGTACACCACCGGCGCGCGTAACCCCGCTTGCTCCGCAATGTCGGTAAACCGCGCGTGAAAGGGCAGCCCCGAAGACTTTCCTCGCACCGCCGGCGGCACGGTTCGCGAAGAGACTCCCTGCATTGCGGCCAAGGCCAGCCACTCTCGTCGATTCCACATTCCCCCTCAGTATAGGATTTCGCACGGCGCGTTCGTCGCAAGCCTCGCCTGGAAGCGTCCGGCGTCATCTTTCATCCAAACGTTGTTGAACACGACGTACACGGGACCGCGGCCCCGGTCGACTTGTCTGGCCGCCGTCTGTTCCAGTGCAATGAGATCCGCTTCCGAGTAGCGATATGAATATCCGTTGCGTCCATGCAGCCGCCAGTAAACCGGTTGTTCGCGCGCTCATGGCGAAAAGACGGCGGGCACTGCAAGACGATGACGCGCGCGCCGGGCTCGGGAAATCTGGGCCGTCCACTGCCATGCCAGCCACACAAGCTCAGTCGGCCGAAACGAACCCAATAACTCATGTTCGGACTCGCTGATCTTCGATTTCAAGCGACGGTAAGTGGGGCTGGCGGGCGTATGCGAGATCAATTGCCAGGCCTTCATGCACAACTGGAAATCGGGCGGCGCGAGCTCACGCCACTTCTCAGCAAGAGCCACGGAAGGTGGCTCGTAGAAAGTCGTCTGCAGTTCGACCACAGGAAATCGCGTAAAGTATTTTGCTTTGCTCTCAGGCCATCCGCAACACCCGACGAAGCAGCCGTCAGAAAGGAGTCTTGCCATCCGTTACCCGTACACCTCGCCGGTGACGAAGCGAGCTTCGTTCGACGCGAGAAAGACGAACACCGGCGCAAGCTCGACCGGCTGGGCAGGGCGCTCGAACGACGTATCCTCGCCGAACTTCTTCACCTTCTCTTCGGGCTTTGTCGCCGGAATGAGAGGCGTCCAAACCGGACCAGGAGCCACCGCATTTACGCGAATGCCTTGCTTCATCGCAATATGCGAAAGGCCTTTGCTGAAGTTGACGATGGCAGCTTTGGTCGCCGCATACGGCAGCAGGTTCGGGCTCGGGTTGAAAGCTTGGATGGAGGCAGTGTTGACGATGACGCTGCCTGACTTCATCCGCGGCAACGCCGACCCGGCAGAGCCAGAACATCGCATAGTGCGTCATCTGGAAGGTGGCATTGTTGATGCGAAGATCCAGCTTGCCGAATTTCTGCACAGTGCGGTCGATGAGCTCTTTGCAGTGCCGCTCATCACGGATGTCGCCCGGCAATTTCAACACGCCGCGACCGGCGGCCTCCAGCCATTTCGCCGTCTCGGATGCGTTCTCCTCTTCTTCCGGCAGATAGGAAATCGCCACATCGGCACGCGCGCGAATGCGATTGCGATGGCGCGGTCAAGGCCACTGTCGCCGCCATTAATTAGAGCGACTTTGTCCCGCAGCCTCCCCGATCCGAGTCTTCAGCGTGGTCCGGCTTCTCGGTCATATGCGCCTCGATGCCGGGATGCGGAATTTTCTCCTGATCGTGGGGAGGTTTCTTCCGAGCCTGCTTCGGATCGGAGGCCCTCGGGTCTTGGATAGTGGTCCGTTTCGCCATGCGATATCACCCGCACGTACCGAGCCAAATCGGCTCGCCGAGACTAAGGTTAGAACGACAGCCCAATCAAAAATTCAGCCTGATTCACGTTCGATTTTGCGATGAAGTTGACGAGCGATGCGGCCTTCGCATCACTGCCGTAATGCGTGTAGCGGATATCGGGCGAGATGCGCACACGAATCAGCTTCAGCTCGAATCCGACGCCCATGGTGAAGCCAGCCTTCGAGAAATAGCTGAGCGTGCTGCCGGTGGCGCGGAAAGCCGGCCCCGCTTCCAGATAGGGACGGATGAGCGGCAGCGGAAAGACGCTCCGCTTCACGAGGATCGGAAATTCCCAGGAACTGTAGCCGGTCGAGGTCGTCGCGGAACCGCTCTGCGCCAGGCTGAGCCGGCGGTACAGCGCGTCTGCCTCCGCCGAGAAGCCCAGCGGCAGATGCAACTCGACCATTGGCCCGAGCACGAAATATTTCGAATTGGAGAAGACGTGGTTGACGAACCCGGGACCCTGATAGGTTGCGTCCTGAAATGCGTCGGTCAGCGGCACGCCACCGCGCAATCCGAATGAAAGGCTCTGCGCGCATGCCAGAGAAGAACAGAAAGCGAATCCGGTCAAAAGGTTTTTGAATGCGCTCATAGTCGTTCGATTATGATGTCAAGGAACATGATAACGAATGGCAAGGTTGCGCTCGTGACGGGTGCGGGCAGCGGGATTGGGCGCGCCGTCAGTCTCGCGCTGGCGAGCGCCGGATACTCCGTGGTACTTGCCGGGCGCCGAGTTTCCGAACTGGAACAGACCGCGGCTTTGGCTACCAATGCGACAACCCTCGCCGTTCCCACCGATGTCAGCCAGCCGGATTCAGTTCACGCGCTGTTTGAGAAAACGGCGGGCACCTTCGGACGCCTGGATGTGCTCTTCAACAATGCGGGCGTCGGTGCGCCCGGCGTCCCCATGGAAGACCTCACTTACGAACAGTGGAACATGGTAGTCGCGGTCAATCTGACCGGTTCGTTTCTATGCGCGCAGGAAGCTATCCGCATGATGAAGTCGCAGCAGCCGATGGGAGGCCGCATCATCAACAATGGCTCTATTTCAGCGCACGCGCCGCGCCCCAATTCGGCTCCTTACACCGCCACCAAGCACGCCATCACCGGGCTGACGAAATCCATCTCGCTCGATTGCCGGAACTTCGATATCGCCTGCGGGCAAATCGATATCGGCAACGCCGCCACGGAGATGACCGAGCGCATGACCGCGGGCGTGCCACAAGCCAACGGGACCACCATGGTCGAGCCCCGGATGGACGTGCATCACGTGGCCGAGACCGTTCTCTACATGGCGAGCCTGCCGCTTGATGCGAACGTGCAATTCATAACTGTAATGGCGACGAAAATGCCATTGGTTGGACGCGGATGAACAGTTTCATTCAGCAAAACGGGACCGCGTTCACGCTTGACGGCCGGACGTTCCGCATCAACGCCGCGAACAATTACTATCTCGGATTCGCTGCCGACGTCATGGCGCAGGCGGTTTTCGATCTCGCGATTCGTATGAACGTCAACGTGCTGCGCACTTGGGCATTTCTCGACTGCGGCGCAGCGGCGCCCGGCGAAACTCCTACCGCGGCGAAAGGCGGCGCTTTCTTTCAGTATCTGAACCCGGCCACTGGCAAACCGGATTTTAACGACGGCCCCACAGGGTTGGCGCTTCTCGACCGTACCATCGCCATGGCCGAACAGAACGGCCTGCGCCTGATTCTGCCGCTGATTAATTATTGGGATGATTTCGGAGGCACGAACCAATATCTTCAATGGTTCGGGCTCAAGGGCCGCGAAAAGTTCTATCTGAATGCAGACGTGAAGCAGGCGTACCGCAATTACGCCGAACATCTGCTGATGCGGGTAAACACACGTACTGGCCGCCAGTATCGGGACGAGCCGGCGATCTTCGCTTGGGAACTAGCGAATGAGCCGCGCTGCCCGATCCCAGGCGGCGCCGATATCCTTACCGCGTGGGTCGCGGAGATGAGCGCTTTCCTGAAATCGCTCGACCGGAATCATCTGGTGGCTGTGGGTGATGAAGGCTACTTCCGACGTGACGGAGCGGCCGATTACCCGGCGTATAACGGCGGGTTCGGCGTCGATTGCGAACGCCTCTTGGGCATACCGACGATTGACTTCGGCACGTGCCATCTCTATCCCGATTTCGCATACAAAGAAGATCGCGCTGTTTTCGGCCAGCGCTGGATTCGCGAGCATATCGAGTCCGGCCAGCGTGCCAACAAGCCGATGTTGATCGAAGAGTACGGATGGAAACCGGAGAGCGGACCGCAGCTTCGCGACGAAGTTTTCGGGCAATGGCTAAGTCAAGTCGACGCGAGCCATGGCGCCGGCGCTGGGCTGTGGATGATCGCGGCGGCCACCGAAAGCGGACAGTTGTATCCGGACTACGACCATTACACCGTCTACAAGCCTGAAGAGGTACCCTCCGTAGTTTCGTTCGGCCGGCTGGCCAACCCGCTTTCCGCCTAATTTCTCGTGTAACGTTTCGCCGCGCCCATTCACATTGATGATGCACGCAAATCGGTGCACCGGCTTATTAGCCAAGGAGAAACTCAATGTACGAATTTTGTATTAACATCGGCGGCGTTCGTCACTGCTTTCCTGTCCCCACGCTTATCGACCAGAAGATGATTAAGCGTCCGCCGCCCAACAACTATCCGCCGTTTGAACTGGCTGTCTCGGTACTGATGCTGGCGGAAGTAATGCCGGCTTCCCCTTTCTCGAAGCAGTTAACTCAAGCGGCCCATGCTTTCATCCAGCAACTGCAGAAAGATCTGCCCGCGGGAGTTGAGCTTGTCAAGACGCAGAGCCAACACGGGGCCGGCGCACACTAACTTTCCAGGGGCTCCGCGACGCTTACCGGCGAAACCGGGCCTCTGTCTTTTTTTATCTTGTCGCAACCGTTTAGAAAGGAGATTATGAATGGCACATCCTGTAAAGAATGACGAGTTTGTTTCCAAAATTGTCACCGATCCCAAAAACCCACCAAACACCCTGCTGCTGAAGGGCTTCATCGGAGCATCCTCGGAGGCTGGTCACATTCGCTTGTATATGGATAGCGCGTTGAGCGACTATGTCGAAATTCCCGAATCGGCTGTCCTGTACGCTCAGCAACTAACTAAGGAGGAATCGCCCCTCGGCGGAAGCAACGTTTGGATTCAGCGCGATGCTTCCTTAATACACGGACCGATCCTTGCGGCTCGGCCGAAGGCGAGTTTCCTCGAAGGCCGCATCATGACCACTCATGCGTGCGCTGTCCAGGGCCGGCCTTTCCTGCCGAAAACCGTCATGATCACCTGCACCGATGTAGGCCCATGCCCGACAGACGCGTGCACCAATTTCGGCCCCAAGTGTCACACGCAAACCGTTGTCACATGCCCGGCCCCGTGTCCGATACCGACACAATCCGGCACAACTTGTCCGGCGCCTTGTCCGACGCCGACCCTGGACGGGCCTAACTGCCCCACTACTCCTGGGTTCACATGTAGCGGGCCAAGCTGTCCGACCACCGCGGACACCACTTGTTGTGGGCCACTTTGTCCGACTTTCCCCGCAAATACGTGCGGCGGCCCTAACTGTCCCACGGTAAGCGGAACGACGTGTCCCGCCCCGACTTGCACTCAGAGCGGACCAAGCTGCCCCACAACCCAGGGCACTACCTGTCCCGCTCCATGTCCGACCACACAAAGCGGGCCCTCTTGCCCCACTCACTTTACCTGTGGCGGGCCACACTGCCAGACCATAGACGACCCAAGCTGCCCCTTCCCGACCGAAATCGGCAAGTCATGCGTCGGGCCGTGCATCAAGCCCTAAACGTTGATCGCGAGATCCCGCGTCATTCTGAAATAGCAGAGGCGGGATCTCGCCTCTGCTAAAAACCCATGGTTCTAGTCTCATGATTCTGACCGCGCGCAACTTACCGAATTATTTGCTCTCAAGGGGTCTCATTTCTTATGAGTCGATTGTCGACGGCGACTTGACCATCACCGATGCCTCACACCGCAACCGCGCCTTCCGGGTGCTGCGAGGATCGCAGCCGGGCTATTTCGTAAAACAGATCAGGCAGTGGGACGCGCCGACTATTTCGGCCTGGGAACAGGAGGCCGCCTGTTATCGCCGATTGTCCCCTTCCGCGATTCTGCCGAAACATCACAGCAGCGATTTCGAGTCTCGCATTCTGGTCCTCGATCTGGTTTCAGGAAGTGAAACTCTCAGTGAGTATCATCGCCGGCTTGACTCGTGTCCCGTCGCCGTAGGCAGCAAGCAAGGAGTCGCGCTGAGCGCCTTTCACCGAGCGACCCAGGGTAAAGAAAACGCGGGCAAGACGCCGTGGATTCTCGCTGTCCATGAAACCGATCCAACGTGGTTCGATGCGCTCAGCCCTGCTAATGCGCGGCTCCTCGAAGTTGTCGGAGATACCGAGTACGGCGAACTACTGAGCGGCCTGCGGCTTGAGTGGCAGCCAACTTGTCTCATTCATGGCGACGTCAAGTGGGACAATTTTCTAATCCACCCTCTAGTCAACGACACCGAATCTTCTGACCCGCAGGTGTTACTTGTCGATTGGGAGATGGCCAGCTTCGGAGACCCCTGCTGGGACGCCGGTTCAGTCTTCCAGGCATACCTGAACTTTTGGATTTATTCCATGCCGTTCCACGAAACCAATCGGGCCGACGTTCTCGTCAGCCGCGCTCATCGTCCGCTTGAGAACTTGCAGCCGGCTATGCGCGCATTTTGGGACAGCTATGTCTCGGGAATGAGTCTGGACTTTCACTCGGCGCGAATTGCGTTGGCGCGCAGCGTGCGTTGCGGCGCTGCCCGTATGATCCAAAGCGCGTACGAGATGATGCACCATTCCGACCAGATGCCGCCTGCCGGCTTGGCCATGCTGCAGACCAGTTTCAACATACTCACCAGGCCGGCCGATGCCGTGAGAGATTTGTTTGGCTTCGATTATGACTAACCTCGGCCTTCATTTATCACCGATCCTAGATGCAGTCAAAATCCAGAGCGAGACCGCGTTTTCATTTCAGAATGAAAACTATACTTTCTCTTCCGAAACCGAGAGCGAAGCGAAACTGCGCGATTTGCTTTATGAACGCGGCTATATGCGCCCCATAGACGCCGCGCGCTCGCCGAACGCGTCAAACTCGAACGGCAGCCTCCTCACAGGTCTTCGCGCGGCAAATGCCGCTCTCCCCCGCTGGCAAAGCGACTGGCGCATTTACGAAGTTCACAAGGGCGCCTGGATCTCAGCCCAGCGCGATGGCATCGGCCGCACCTTCGCTCCAGGGGAATTTGTCACGAAAGAGGGCCCTGGGATGCCTTTGCGCGTCGGAGCGATGGTTGATGTATATTTTGCGACAGAGTCGCTTCACATGCAGCCAGGTTTCTATTTTGCTTTCAGTGAGACCGTGGCCGACGAGTCGGATTACAGCGCTCTGCTTCGTTTCTATTGGCATCTTGAGCCCGCCGGCGCGCCTTTGCTGCTCCACTCCATCTCCACTCTGCTGAATCGTTTCCAGGTGCCCTACCGCTTTAAGTGTCTGAGCCATCCTGCCGCTTACATTAGGGCGGACTCCGCTGTTTTGTTCGTCCCGCGCCGCTGGTACCAGATTGTGGCTCGGCTCCTGAGTACGCCCCGCCGTGCGATTAGTCCGCATCTCCGGACCGGAGCCCCGCTGTTCGCCAAGCCGCTGGCGGACGGCCTCGCCTTTGCCGAAGATCCGGGAGCCGGCCAGAGTTTCGGCATGCATCGCTGCACCGCGTTAGCTCAAACGATTCGCGATGTGGCCCTTCGCCAACAGGCGCTCTCGCTTACGGCGGTCGAACAGGGGCTTAGCAGCCGCGGCATTTCACCGGCTTTCCCTTACCTTAATCCAGGATCTGCCGATATCTATGACTTCCTCCCGTAACCAATATCTTGAGACTGCCAGCCGCATCGGCGCCCGCATTTGTCGCGACGCACTCTGGTCGGGGGACCGCTGTAACTGGCTCGGCGATTCGATGGAAAAGCTCGATGGCACCTGGAAAGTAGCCCATCGCGCCCTGAGTTCCGATTTGTACGCGGGTACCAGCGGGATTGCCCTTTTTCTTGATCGCCTCCACGCATTAACAGGCGAAAAGTTATTCCGGGAAACCGCGGAAGGAGCTATTCGTCAGGCCTGTTCACGAATCGCCCACCTTACGCCCACGGTCAAACCGAGCCTTTACTTGGGAGTTACTGGCATCGCTTACGCTCTGGCTGCTATGGAGCGTGATGATAAGGCACGTCAGGCACTTAGAAGTTTGACCGATGGCGACTACACGCAATCCGGCATCGGTGACACAGGGTTAGACGTCATCGGTGGAATCGCGGGCGCCATTCCCGCTTTGCTTAGCATGGGCGTCGCGCTTTCCGACACGGGGCTCTTTACTCTCGCAATACTGTACGGCGAGGACTTACTGCGGTTAGCAAGAAAGAGCGCTGCCGGCTGGTCTTGGAACACAATGCGCGTGCCGCCTCAGCGTCGCAAAGAGGATCTCACAGGCTTTTCCCACGGCACCGCCGGTATCGCGTGGGCTTTCTCCGAATTGTTCGAATCCACTAATGACCTACGTTTTCGCACGGCAGCCGAAGAGGCCCGCCGCTACGAACGCTCTCACTTCAATCCGCAGTGCTCCAATTGGCCAGACTTCCGGTATCTTTACGATCCAGACTCTCCAATCAAGAACGGCCCCAGTTATCCGATCTCGTGGTGCCATGGGGCTCCCGGCATCGGGCTCGACCGGCTGCGTGCTTATGAAATCTTCGCCGGACAAACGCTCAAAGACGAAGCTGAAATCGCCATGCGCACCACCGAAACCAGTCTTGTGGTGACGGACAAGTCAAATTTTTCCCTGTGTCACGGAATCGGCGGCAATGCGGATTTGCTCATCAACGCTGCCGTCTCGTTGAATGAGGCGGCGCACTTAGCCTTGCCGGAACGGGTCGGCGAAGATGGCATGGAACGCTTCGAACACCAAGATCTGCGTTGGCCGTGCGGCGTCACCGACGGAGACGAGACGCCGAACCTGATGCTAGGCACGGCCGGTATCGGCTATTTCTACCTGCGCTTGTACGACCCACACCGCGTGCCTTCTATACTGATTCTGCCCGCTCACGCCCACCAACGGATGCTTGCGTCACCGTAGCGCCTGCTCCAAATCCGCAATCAGATCTTCGGGGTTTTCGAGGCCCACGGAAAGCCTCAGCAGGCCCTGCGGCGTCTTGCTCGACGGCCCCTCCACGGATGCGCGATGCTCAATCAAACTGTGCGGCCCGCCTAAGCTCGTCGCGCGAGTGAATAGCTTCGCTTTCGCCGCAACCGCCATGGCTTGGTCGAGGCCGCCGCGCACCTCAAACGACAACATGCCGCCGAAGCCGCTCATCTGCCGTCGCGCTATGGCATAGTTCGGATGACTTTCCAGACCCGGATAGTGAACCTTCTCGACCGAAGGGTGCTGCTTAAGGAACCGCGCGACTTTCACAGCGGATTCCGATTGCGCCCGCACTCGATAGGGCAGCGTCGCGATGCCGCGTAGCGTTAGCCAGCAATCGAACGGCGAGGGCACAGCGCCGCCATACTGCTGGGTGTTGCGGCACCGCTCGAACAGGTAGTTATCGTGCCGCGAAATCAGCACGCCCCCGGTCACATCGCTGTTCCCATTGATGTACTTCGTGGTTGAATGCACCACCAGGTCGATGTCTAAATCGAGCGGCCGCTGCAGCACCGGAGTCGCAAACGTCCCATCACACACCGTGATTGCGTTCGCCTTCCGCGCGATAGCGGAAATGCCGGCTAAGTCGGTCACCTTGAGCAGAGGATTCGAAGGCGTCTCGGTCCAGACTAACCGCGTCGCCGGGCGCATCGCCGCGCGGACAGCAGCCAGATCCGTCATATCGACATAGGTCGTGCTTAATTGCGCCTTCGCGAAAACGACTCCGATCACCTGACGCAGCCCGTAATAGACATCGTCCGGCGCGATGATATGATCGCCCGGCTCAAGCCCTTGAATGATCGCGGCGGCGACTGCGAGCCCGGAAGAAAACGCCAGCGCCGCCGTGCCGCCTTCGAGGGCCGCGAGGCACTCTTCCAGCGCTCGCCGGTTTGGATTTGTCTCCCGCGCATAGCTGAATCCGCGCGGATAACCGCCGTCCGGATCGCGCTCGAACGTCGTCGAGAGATGGATCGGCATCGTCACGGCGCCGGTCGCGGAATCCACGCAGCGTCCCGCATGCACCGCAATCGTTTCAATATTCATGTCCAATTGTATTCATGGCAAGCGTGATAAATCAGGCCCTGCCTGGGAAGTGAAGTACTTTGGTCCACGAAGATCGGGCCCCGTATTTAATCAAGTCGGTGCTGCATGCTTCGGAGTTGTTGCGGGCTTTTCATACTCCCGACGAGCACCTCCGTCTTCGGCTCGTGACGAAACGCGGCACCGAACGTCAGTAACGTATGCTCCGCAATCTGCTTTGCCTGATCCTGATCGCTATTCCCGGCAGCACGGCGTCGCCTGCTATCCCGGATACTCCCGCGGGTCGCACGTTCAAGGCTTGGCTCGACGCTTTCAACAGCGGCGAAAGCAACCGCATGGAAGCCTATCTCCAAAAATACGAGCCCGGCAAAAGCGATCATCTTGAGAATATGGAGGAACTGCGCGAGATGTCCGGGGGCTTCGATCTCGTTGGAATCGAGAAGAGCGAGCCGTTGCATTTTCAATTTCGCGTGAAAGAACACGACAGTGAAACCGTCGCGACGGGCCGCCTTGACGTGAAAGCGGGCGACCCGGCGGTGGTAGCCCGAATGGAACTGCGCGTCGGCCCTCCGGAAGCGGCGGATTCCGTTCCTCCGACCCCGATTGACCAGGCTACCCGAGCGCGTGTCATCGACGGAGCAATCGCCCAACTCAACGACCTATACGTGTTCCCGGAGACGGCCAAGAAAATGGAGGACGCGCTGCGCACGCGACAGAAGCGCGGTGGGTATGACGCAGTGACCAGCGGAGAAGATTTCGCCGAGTTACTAACCCAGCAGTTGCGCGAGATCAGCCACGATAAGCATCTGAGCGTTCACTACAGCGCGGCCGCACTGCCCGTCGACGGACCGGGCCCCAGCCCTGAGGCTCAGGCTGGATACCGCAAACAGATGGAGCGCATGAACTGCGGGTTCGAGAAGGCGGAGCGGCTGGAAGGCAACGTAGGCTACCTGAAGTTCAATATGTTCGCCGATCCCGCGATTTGCGGGCCTACCGCTATCGCCGCGATGAACTTCCTCGGTAACTCGGATGCCGTCATTTTCGACCTGCGCTTCAACGGCGGAGGCGAGCCGCAGATGATTGCGTTGATCTCGTCCTATCTGTTCCCTGCACGCACGCACTTGAACGATCTCTGGGAGCGCAAAGGAGGAGCTACCGAACAATACTGGACGCTGCCCTATGTGCCCGGCAAGACGCTGGCGGGCAAACCAGTGTTCGTGCTGACTTCTAAGCGAACCTTTTCCGGCGCGGAAGAATTCAGTTACAACCTCAAGAATCTAAAACGGGCGACCCTGATTGGGGAGACTACGGGCGGCGGCGCGCATCCCGTCGCCGGGCATCGCATCGATGAACATTTCATGATCGGAGTTCCGTTTGCCAGGGCCGTCAATCCGATATCGAAAACCAATTGGGAAGGCACCGGAGTGGAACCAGACGTCAAGGTTCCGGCGGCTGAAGCGCTTGATACGGCTCAAAAGCTCGCGGCAGAGAAATTGGCTAAATAGAGCGGCTGCCCGTTTGCGCCCCGCGTCGTCTTGGATTACGTTAGTATTCAGACGATTCGGATGAGTTATTACGACGATCTCGGCGTCTCGCCTTCGGCCTCGACTGCCGAAATTCGCGAAAGCTATCGCACCCTGGTCCGATTACTGCATCCGGACGCTCAGACTGAGCCTCAGTTGAAACAAGCCGCCGAGCTGCAGATGAAGCGGCTCAATCACATCCACACCGTTTTGACCGACCCGGACCGGCGCCGGCGTTACGATACGGAGTGCGCCGAAGGCAATGAGCGTCTCGCGCCGATCATCATTCAGACACCGCCTGCGCAGCCGCGACGCAACCCCGGATTCGGAACTCTGGCGTGGGTCGGGGCAGCGCTCGGCTGCGGGATTCTGATCGCCTGGCTGGCGACACGCGACAGCTCCTCTGCTGCCGTGGCTTATGTGGAATCGATTCCGAAAGCGGTAGTCGACGATATTAGCGGCGGCAATGGCGGCCGTTCCGAAAAAGGCGTGGACGTGAAGGCGCTGGAAGATCTGCGTTCGCAATTGCGGCTCGCAACGCTCGAACGGGATGCCGCTCGCGAAGAACTGGCACGTCTGCGAAACGCGGCGATCACGAAAGACCAACCCGGACGCACGCACGAGGACTCGGCACCCGTAGTGCCTTCCCGCCGCATTGCGGAGTTGCCTGTGCGCGCGCCATTGCGTGCAAGCGAGCCCTCACACGTAACTAACGCCGCATTGATCGCTCCCGCGCCTCCTGTCATTGAGCCTGAAGTGAAAACTACGCAGCCGCTTTCGGCGCTCAATTCCGCCAGCCAGCAGAATCTAGCGGGTGTTTGGATCTTTCCCCGGAAGAAATTGACCAATAAGGATAAAGCTCTCTACCCGCCTGAATACATCGAAACCACCATCGTGGAAGAGAACGGCAACCTTCACGGAAAATACAAAGCCCGGTACATGGTTTCGGATCGAGCCATCTCGCCCGATGTGACTTTTGAGTTCGCCGGTAAACCGTCCGCCTCCCCCGCGCAGTTTGCGTGGACGGGCGCCGGCGGTTCCAAGGGAGAGGTCAAACTGAAGCTGATCTCGGATAAGTCGATGGAAGTCGTTTGGGTTACCACGCACCTGGGCAAGGTTCTCGGCTTGGCCTCCGGAACGGCCGTGCTGGTGCGCCGTCCCGACAATCCGTAGTTAATCGAGCACCTTGGCAGTCAGAACCAATATCAACGCACCTTCGGACCCATCGAGGCCCGCTTTGCCGACCACTACCTTTTGGCCTTCACGAATATCCACGTCAGTGCTTATGGCCGCATCGCTCATGAAATAGTCGTTGTTGTCGCCCGCCCTCCTCCGAACTGGAACCTTAAGATCGAGACGAAGATTGTTGATCCGGATGGCGCGGTCTTTCGTCTCTGAACCCACGCCCGCGCTGCCGACGCGAAGGGAGTACGTGGTGGATGCGGGGCTGTCGGATAGCTTGGGCATCATGCCACTGACGCTGCCGCCGTTCCCGTCACGCACCCGGATCAGAGCGGTTTCAACCAGCCGGTATTCTTTATAGGGGAACAGCAACCGCATCTGCTTGATGACAGGATCTAGCTCTTTCGGTACGTCTATGCCGGAAGTATCTTTCATGGCAGCCATCATCATGTACACGGTCATTTCGATGTTGTGCGGGATGGAAGGCGGAACGTCGAGACGCTTGATCGCTTCTCCGATGGCATCGAGCAAGTCCGGTGTGCCCCGAACGGCAAGTACCTTGAGATTGCGGTCGGCGGTGATCGGCACGCCGAAAGCCGCAAGCACTTGCGATGCTTGATTCACATCCGCGTACTTCAACGGAAACACGCGCGTCGTCACATTCTGCCCAGACGCTACTGAAAGGGCCAAGAACAACGCCAGCAATACAGCGGTACCGATTCGTCTCATATCACTCTCCAAGTTTTTCGAATTGCCAAATGATGACGACACCCGGGTCGTCGGTCACGAACTTCACGGTCAACGGGGGTGCCGCTTCCGGTCTTGGCCGCACGGCGCGATGGCGGTGTCGGACGTGTGCTGCACGGATAACCGGCACGGGCGTTTCCGTCCTGTTTGTAATTGAGTGAAGAACCGATACCGTCATGGGAACGGTGGTTCTCCGGCGCGGGATCAACAGCAAGGATGAAGCGGCAATTAGGATCGCTGCCGCAGCCGCCAGCCAACCCCACCCAAAATTGCGCCGTGACCGAATTTCCCGCAAAACCGCGTTCCGGATAACAGCAAACTCGTCCTCCGCGATCGGCTCTTCACGCAAGGCCGCAAGATCGTTTTGAATTTCTTGAAGACTCATTGATGCCTCCTGAGATAGCGCTCCACCATGTCTCTTAACTTCGTCCGCGCCGCGCTCGAATGCGAACGCACCGTGGCTTCAGTGCAGCCGAGCGCTTCGGCGACCTCGCGCGTCGAGAGGCCCTCAACATCGCGAAGAACGACTGCGGCACGCTCACGCTCCGGAAGCCGGAGCAAGGCCTCGCTAAGAAATCTTCGGCGTTCGGCATCGGACGCTTCCACCTCGGGGCCGGCTAGCTTTGACGTCGCGTCCGCGGCCAGATTCTCCTCCCGCGACACACGCGATTTGCGCTGCATATCCCGGCACAGATTCACGGTGACGCGGTAAAGCCATGGCGCCAGGTTTTTCTGATTCCGCAGGTGCCCGAGGTTTCTTATGCATCCGCAGAAAAACCTGCTGTGAGGCATCTTTGGCATCTTCCAGATTTCCGAGCAGCCGGTACGCTGTCATCAGCACGGCGCGCTGATGCCGGATCATCAATTCATCAAACGCCCGGTCGTCCCCAGCCTTGGCGCGCGCAAGAAGCTGAACCACTTCGCCGCGCGGTTCCTCGCCTTCCAGCCCGACCAGACTTAGCGTCAATTCCTGCATTGCCCCACGCTATGTAATACTTTGCTTGCTGCCGGTTCGTGCAGAAGAAAATGCGTCTCGACGATAAATTCCGGATGGAGCGCGGCGTCGTCTATCTTACTGGCATTCAGGCCCTGGTGCGGCTCCCGATCGACCAGATGCGCATGGACCGGCGGGCCGGGCTCAATACCGGCGCCTTCATCTCGGGTTACGAAGGCTCGCCGCTTGGCGGGTACGATCTCGCGCTGGGCCGGGCGAAGTCCATTCTCGAAGAACACCAGATTCACTTTGTTCCGGGACTGAACGAAGACCTTGCCGCCACGGCAGTTTTCGGCAGCCAGATGGTGCACGTAATGGGCGGCGCGCGCGTCGATGGCGTCGTCGGAATCTGGTATGGCAAAGGGCCTGGCGTCGACCGCTCGGGCGATATTCTCAAGCACGCCAACTTGGCCGGCACCGGTCCAAACTGCGCCGCGCTTGTGCTGGCGGGCGACGACCATATGTCGAAAAGCTCCACGGCACCGCATCAAAGCGAGTTGAGCTTCTACAACTTCGGCATGCCGGTTTTCTGCCCGGGCAGCGTCGCCGAAATTCTAGAATTCGGTCTCGCCGCGATTGCGCTCTCGCGATTTTCCGGCGCATGGGTCGGGATGAAGCTTGTGACCAACGTCTGCGATGCCGGCAGCACGGTGGCTCTCTCCGGGACGGCACCGTTCCGTGTGCCGGAACATTACGACAAGCGCTTTGACGCGCGGCTCGTGATCCCGCACACTGTCGCTCTAGAGGCTGAAGTGCATTACCGCCGCCTCGATGCCGCTCGCAATTTCGCCCGGTTGAATTCTGTGAATCGGATGCATGGCGCAACCGGCGTTCCCGCATGGCTCGCCATCGCAACCGCCGGCAAGAGCTATTACGACACGATGCAGGCGTTTCGCGACATGGGGATCGGCGTAGAGGATCTGGCGCCGCTGGGGATTCGCATCGCGCAACTCGGCATGACCTATCCGCTGGAGCCTGGGTTTGTTACGGCGCTGGCGCGCGATGCTGAAACGCTGCTGGTCATCGAAGAAAAGCGCAGCTTCCTCGAATTGCAATTGCGCGAGATGCTCTATGGTGCCGCGCAACGGCCGCGAATGTTGGGCAAGGTGGACACAGCCGGAGCCCCTCTGTTTTCGTCGCTGCTGGAGCTAAGTCCGGAACGCATTGTCGAAGTAATCGGGCCGATGATAACGGCGCGCCAATCGATCCCGTCAGTCACCCATCGCCTCCAGAAAGTTCAGGCAGTCGCCAATCGGGAGCGCCAGTTGATCACCGCACGCACGCCCAGTTACTGCCCGGGGTGTCCCCACAATCGCTCGACGGTTTTGTTTGAGGGCCAGTTCGCGGGCGGCGGCATCGGCTGCCACGGCATGGCCGCGTTCTTTCCGCATTTGCGCGATGGCTACAAGTTCCTGACGCACATGGGTGGCGAGGGCGCGCCGTGGATCGGCATGTCGCCGTTCGTGGAACGCGGCCACATTTTCCAGAACATCGGCGACGGCACTTACTTCCATTCGGGATCGCTCGCCGTGCAGGCCTGCGTGGCCGCCGGCGTGAACATCACTTTCAAAATTCTCTACAATGGCGCGGTTGCGATGACCGGGGGGCAGGATGTCTACGGTGCCCTTCCCGTGCCCGATCTCACGCTGAAGCTCGCGGCGGAAGGCGTGAAGCGCACCGTGATCGTCACGGACGATACTTCGAAATACGACGCCGAAACCAAACTCGCGGCCAATTGCGAGGTGCGGGATCGTGACGACATGCAGAGCGTGTTGCAGCAGCTCGAACAGGTAGAAGGCGTGTCGGTGATGATCTACGACCAGCAATGCGCCGCTGAAAAGCGACGACTTCGTTCGCGCGGAAAGGCAGCCGAGCCGCAAAATCGGATCGTCATCAATGAGCGCGTCTGCGAAGGCTGCGGCGATTGTGTACGGCAATCCGGCTGCATGAGTTTGCAGCCCGTGCAGACCGAGCTGGGCACGAAAACGCGCGTCCATCAGGCGTCGTGCAACAAGGATTATTCCTGCATGAAAGGCGATTGCCTGTCGTTCGTCACCGTTCGCATTAAGGAAGGAACAGGCTTACGCCGCAGGGGTCCGGCGGCACTCCCGCGGATTGAAGTTGCGCCGCCGCGCCGTCAAGCCCGCATCGGCGCAAGCTACGCGATTCTCTCGCCCGGCATTGGTGGGACCGGCGTGGTTACGGTGAATGCGCTGCTCGCAACTGCCGCGTGGATCGACGGCGTCTCTGCCATCACGCTGGACCAGACGGGACTGGCTCAGAAGGGCGGGGTAGTGGTCTCGAGCATCGTGCTTTCCGAGGTGCCGCTGCCCTTGGCCGCCAAGATTGGATGGGCGCGTGCCGACGTGCTGTTGGGCTTCGACCTTCTCGGCGCGGGTGCTCACGAGAATCTGAAATGCGCCGACGCCGAACGCACGATCGCCATCGTGAACACGGCCGAGGTGCCCACCCGCGAGGCCATTCGCGGTGAAATCCAGCTCGCCGGCCCGCGCCAAGTGGTCAGCCTGATCGAGCGCTATACCCGGCGCGATCGCAACGTCTTTGTGGACGCCTCGCGCATTGCCGAAGGGCTCTTCGCGACTCATCTTCCAGTGAATATTTTCCTGCTGGGCGTTGCGTTTCAATCGGGCGCGATCCCGCTCAGCACCGCCGCGATCGAGGAAGCCATCGCGTTGAACCGCACCGACTCCGAGCGTAACCTGGAAGCTTTCTTGTGGGGACGAAAGTATTACGAAGACGCGGCGTTCGTCGAGGATTTACTGGCTCCTCATGCCCGTGCAGCGGCTCCATTCGACCGCTACACGGATCTGGTGGACTATCAAAACGAGAATTACGCGCGCGCCTATCGCGAGTTCGTGGAGCGAGTCGCGGAACGCGCCCCCGCACTTGCCGATACGGTGAGCCGGTCGCTCTATAAGTTGATGGCGTACAAAGACGAGTATGAAGTCGCGCGCCTGCTTGTCGCTCCGCAATTCCGAGGCGGCTTAAACGCGCAGTGGGAGCAGATCGAATCCATCTTTTACAATCTGCATCCGCCGTTCATGCGAACCCTCGGATTCAAGAAAAAGCTCACACTGGGCGATTGGTTCTCAACGCCATTGCGCGTGCTCGCGAAGCTGAAATTCCTGCGCGGCACCCCGTTCGACGCCTTCGGTTACGCGCGCTCCCGCCGCGAAGAGCGCGAGCTGATTGCGTGGTATCGCGGATTGATGGAGGAAGTCCTCGGGCTCGCCACCGAGCACACCATGAGCAGCGCTCTGGAACTCGCCGCGCTACCCGACCAGATCCGCGGCTATGAAGACGTGAAGCGCGAGAGCATCCGGAAGGTTCGGGCCCTGGCGCTTCAGAAAGTCGAAGAAATGAGCTACTTGGCAGGGGGCGGTGGCGGCGGAGCTTCGGCCGGTGGAGCGCCCGCGGGCGGCGCGGGAGCACCTTCCGGCGCCATCGCAGGCTCGGTCGATCCGCGGTGACAGGTGTAGCAGGTCACGTGCATCTTGCCATCGGAAAACTTGCTGTTGATGTCACGCGCGAGCGTGATCATGTGGCGCGCCATTTCTTTCTCGTGCCTTTCATCGCTCGCGAAGTTGCCCTGAACGTGACAGAAGCTGCACTCCACGCCCAGCGCCGTTTTGAAAGCCCGCATTGCGGGCATTAACTCGGCCGGCGTCAATAGCTTCAAGTTTTTCGGTGCTGGGTGTTGCCCTGCCGGAGGCGTTCCCTTGGGCGCCGGCGGTTCCTGCGCAAGCAGCGGAGTCAGTAACAAGGCGATGGAGGCCAGGCTTGTCGTCAGGTACCTGTAAGTCATAGCTAACATGAAAGCACAAATCCAGCCATATCGTTCGCTAAGTTTTGTGAAAGTTCTAAAGCTTCTTTGCGATGATCGCGTAATCGAGTCCGCCGAAAAACCGGTTTCGGAACTCGACCGGCAGCTCCCCGACTTCCGGCATTGACTCCATAGCGGGCGATCTGGGATGCACTTCAATGCCCCCCATTCCGAACTCTTCCAGATAAAATGCCAGCAATGCGGATGGCACCGGCCGTGTGTGCGTCGGGTCGAGATAGAAGTGCGTCGCGAAAATTGCAAGACACTCCGGATTGGGAGTTTCGATCGCCAGCACGCCGCCGCGTTTGAGCGAAGACGCGCAAAGCCGCACCAATTCAGGTAGCCGCTCCGGTGGCAGGTGTTCCACTACCTGGCTGCAGAAAATGCCGTCGAGCGCGAACTCGCCTAAGTCGCGCAGATAGACAAATAGATCGGCGATCTCCGCGTGCAAACCTTTGGCTTGGCAATACGCCACCGATTCTGGGCTCAGATCGATACCGCGCCCGCCAAAGCGCCCCAGAAATTCGCCGCGACCGCAGCCAATGTCGAGGATCTCCGCGCGTCCTTCGAAAAAAGGCCGGTAGAATTCAAGAGTTTCCGCGACGTGCTCTTCAGAACCACGAAAGCGATCTGAAAAACGCTGGTAATCGAATGAACTCGCCGCGGGAGAACTCGCCGCGACCGGCACGCCCGCAAGCGGCGCGCTAGCCACGCCCCGCTGCCTGACCACGCGCAACTCGGCGTGGATTACGCGCTCGTACTCCAAACGAATGCGCTCGAGGTCGGCCCACAGCCGCTGCTGAATCTCCTGCGAGCCGCGCGCCAGGGTAGCCTGATATTCCCCGTGTTGCGCTTTCATGCTCTCATGAAAATTGGCTTCGACCTGCGTCACGCGATGCTGGAATGCGCCCTGAAGCTCAGAAACGCCGCGCAACGCGTACACTTCGTTCGCCATCACCTTCTTTTCCCACTCCTCGCGCCACCGCATCCAGTGCAGCCGCGCGTCGTGCAGTTCATCCAAGCCGCTGGCGGCGACCGCCATCTTCGTGAGCGACCGATTGGCGTCATTCAATGCTTCAGTGCCGCCTTCAATCCACGCGATCACTTCCCGATTGAACGTCACCTGATCCCGAACGAACCAGCCGAGCGATCGCGCAACAGTTTTCTTGACCAGTTGAATGGCCGCGTTGACGGGGCCCCCGCCGCGCGGATTCACCGATCCGATGGCGGCCATTTTGGCTTGCGCCGCGTCGCGCGCCCGCACCAGCGGCATCAAGTCGATTAGCGGAATCGAAATCTGCCTGGAAGTCCCCGGGTCGACGACGGCGGACGTTTCCGGGTAGCGTGCGCGCACCCGGTCCTTCACCGCCTGAATTAACTCGGTGAGCTCGGCCAGCTTTAAGTCATCCGCCACGCTTGGATTTGCTCCACACTGCCGTGATCTTGGAATGTAGCCCACCGCGCGGCGTGAACTGGCCCTCGACCGTCGCCGACACCGGCTTCGCCGCCGCCACGACATCCCTCAAAAAACGGTTCACCACGTTTTCATAGAAAATCCCCAGGTCGCGATACGCCAGGGTGTACATCTTCAGCGACTTCAATTCGAGACACAGCTTGTCGGGCACGTAACGCAGGTTCAAAACGCCGAAATCGGGCAGCCCTGTCTTCGGGCAGATCGATGTGAACTCCGGAATTTCGATTTCAATCTGATATCCGGGAAATTGGTTGGGCCAGGTCTCGATCTTCGGCAGAACCGCGTCGATGCCTGAAACCGCGTGTTCATCGGTGTACTCTTTCTTCATCTCCTTAGTTCCGATGACTCAGCGCCTTTTGCGGCACCAGCTCGCGCGACAACGCATCGAGAAACAGACCGACGTCCGTCACCACGCCCACCGCCTGCCCCGTGCCGCGATCGCTCACCTTCGTCGCCACCGCCGGATTAATGTCCACGCAAACAATCTTCACCCAGCTTGGCAGCATGTTTCCGGTGGCGATGGAATGCAGCATCGACCCTAAACAGAGCACCAGTCCCGCGCCCTTCAACTGCGCGGCGTAAGCATCCTGCGCCGCATTCATATCAGTGATGGTATCGGGGAGCGGCCCATCGTCGCGCAAGCTGCCCGCGAGCACATACGGCACGCCGTTCTTCACGCATTCATACATCACGCCGGATGTGAGCCGCCCCTGTTCCACCGCCGCCTTGATGCTGCCCGCATGATAAATTGCGTTGATGGCACGCATGTGATTGCGATGCCCGTGCTCTTCCTGGCGCCCGTCCGACACTCGCACGCCGAGCGATGTGCCGAGCAGGGCGGCTTCGATGTCATGCACACCCAGCGCGTTGCCGCTCAGGACCGCATGGACGTACCCCTCGCGAATCATGTCCGAGAGACCCTTCACGCCGCCGGTGTGCACCACCACGGGGCCGGCCACCACGACCACTCTCAGGCCCTGGTCGATCGCCTGGAGAACCAGCGCCGCCGTCTGCTTGACCGCCGTATCCACCTGCCGCTCGGACGAGATGCCGTTCGACATGAACGCAAATGCGAGCCGGTCGCGCTCCTTAGCCTCAGGCACCACGCGAATGCCGCGCATGCCGACGACGACGGCATCACCGGCCTTCACGTCGCGAAGGCGGCGGCACTCCGCATAGCCGTCCTTCACGATAATTAGCGCGTCCATGCGCTGGTTGCGCGTCTCCAGCCACTGCCCGTTATGGCGCACCAATGTGCGATGGTTGGTCGTCGAATAGAAATCGTCGGGCGCGCAGCGGTCGCAATCCACCGCTCCCAGTTGCGCGTCACCGGGATCGATCGGCGAACATCCCAGCCCCAGCAAATGCTGGAGCAGATGCTCCATGGAATCCGAATCCGGCGCTTCCACCCTCATCCGCAGATAGGACGGCTCGCCATTCGTGCGTCCGATCTGGAACTGCTCCACCTCGAACCGGCCGTTGAATTCAACCACCTTATCGAAGATCTCCTCCATGATGTGGGAGTCGATCAGGTGGCCTTGGGCCTCGACAACTTCCTGAAATTGCATCAACGATTAGTGTAGCGTGAGAGGCAGTCAGGCACGGGCCGGCGGAACGGTCTATTTCGCCAGATATCCGTGCCACACGCCGGCGGCATCGATATAGTGGCCTACGAACACGCCCGAGTTATCAATGGCGCCAATGGTCGTGTTCGTTGCTCCCGGATAGTCAATAAGCGACAGAACGCCTTTTTTCAGCATAAAGCCATGTGCCAGACCAGCGGTGTCATCATAAGTCCCAACGATCACCCCTAAGTCGTTGATACCTTCGGTGAAGGTATACGTAGAGCCAGGCACGTCGTAGCTTTTCAGCGTTCCCGATGCCAGTCGAATCAAACCGTGAGTTACGTTGCTCGAGTCCATCCATTCTCCGACGGACGTATTATTTTTGTTGATCCCTTCCAGCGCTGTACTTACCGCACCTGGGTAAGTTACCGCCGTCAATGTGCCAGCCACGGAAATAAATCCCTGGTTGGGGGAAATGGAATTTCCAAAAATCCCAGTGAAATTCCCGTTGTCGTTGATTCCAAGGACAGCCGTCGAGTACGGCCCGGGGTAGTTATAAGTTGTGTAAACGTTCTTGCTGAGAAAGAATCCCCGGTATGTATTGGCCAACGAATCGAAAAACTCACCAACCGTAGTTCCCGGCTTGTTCACACCGTAACACACCGTGAAATTACCGGTATCGTTCGGGTCGACTATCGGGGAGATGATGCGTCCGCTGGCCAGCCGGAGGAACCCTTTGTTGGCACCCGTTGAATCGGTGTAGGACCCTGTTATGACGCCTGCATTGGAAATGCCGGGAACGTGGATGGTGACTGCGCCGGGAACATCGAAAGAAGTAAAAGTATAAGTCGCGGCGGTTGTGGGCTCGGAATCCTGTGCGAGCATGGCAACTGCGGGAAGAAATGCAATGACAGCGAAAAACGGGGTGCTATTTCGGAACATGAAATCTCCTGGGTCCTGCTGAATTGATTGCCGGTCACGATTAGTATACAGGCGTCTTGCAATTGCGCCAAGAGAAAAATGTAGCGGGACTTAATAGATCGGGGAGTCGGGGATGTGGGCGAAGCGCGGGTCCGGCTCGGGAACTTCAAACTGGTCGGCTTGAATCCAGACCGGTTTGCCGTCGGCGAAAATAACGATCGGTGTTCCGTTCCGTTTATGCATGGCTAAAGCGCGTCGCGACGCTTCTTTCAGAGCCGCGTCAATCATCGTCCAATCACGGATAATCTCCTCGATCGGCTGTGTGCGCTCAGTCTTTTGCATGTCCATATTGTCGCAGGAGTTCGTCCCATTCGTCATGATCGAAGACAACATCCGCGATCCCGGCACCGCCTTCCGCAATGCGAACCGCGCCGGTTTCCGGCGAGCTGTCGGAGATGACCCAGTGGGTTGCCAGTGGCGTATACAACTCAAAGAAGTTCTTCAATCCACCTTCATAGCGCTTTCGGATAGTTTCATCCGGCACGAAATGACCTCGATTTCCGACCCGGTCCTTCACGCGTTCGATACATGCGTCGGCCGAAGGCATATACAGAAAGAACAGGTGAAACCGATATCCCGATGCCATCAGCCCGCGAATCCACGGCGCGAACGTCCGGCTGGCCAGCGTCGATTCAAACGCCACATCCACACGCTTATCCGTGAGCTGCTTCAACCGCTGCGGCATCAGCCGCCTAGCCTCGAAAGCGGCGCTTTCCGGCTGAAAGGCCGACAGGCCGCGCAATCACGTCCGCATTCACAAGCTCGTAAACGCTCAGTGCTCCGGTGAGCAGCGTTCGCGCCACCGTCGACTTCCCCGCGCCGTTCGGTCCCGCGATCAAGATTAGATTCAGCCCGTCGATCACTTCGCAGCCCGCGCCTTCGCCACCATCTCTTTCACGTCGGCCAGCATAGTCGGCCCGTGGTAGGGAATGCCGTCCTTGATGGTCCATTCGACGCCGCCCGTGTGCACCACTTTGCCGTCTCGCAACGCCTCCACCCCCGTCGGATAAAGCACCTTCAGGTCTTCCAGCGGATTTCCGTTGATCACGATCAAGTCCGCCAGCCAGCCCGCGCGCACCCGCCCGATCTCGCCTTCTTTCCCTAAAATCCGCGCCCCATTTTGCGTCGCCTGCCGCATCACCTGAATCGTGTCGAAGCCTGCCTCCTGATGCAGTTCCATCGCGCGCAACAACCCGAATCCATACATCTGGTAAATGAAACCCGCATCTTCGCCGATTCCGATCAGCCCGCCGCGCTTATCGAATTCGCGCAGCGCAGCCATCCAGATCCGGTAATTCTCTTTCCAGAATGTCTCATCGGTCGACGTCCATCCGAAAAAGTACGAGCCATGGTTCGCCGGATTTGGCTCGAAAAACTTCGCCAGGGTGGGATGCAGATAGTCTTTGAACCAGGGCTGCGTCTGCGCCCGCTGCAAATCGCGGCTGGCCTCGTAAATATCCAGGGTCGGATCCCATGCCACGTGCGCCGCCACCATGCCGTCGAGCACCTTCATGAGCCGGTCCTGATTCACTTCGCGCCACAGATGCCCTGCGTACCGGAAGCGATCGGTCTCGTTGTTGTAGTTGTACGATGGCGGAAAATTCTGCACACCCTCTTCGAGCGCCGCATCGGGGATCCCGTACCAGTGCTCAATGCTGCGTGTTCCGAACTTGATGTCGTCCCACGCGTTGGTTTCTTCCACGCCCACGTGATGCGCGACCGGCAGGTCCAGCTTGTGTGCCTCGTCCTCCATCGCCTCCATCACATCGCGATAGATTCCCAGTATCTTGATGCCGTCCGCACCTTTGGCCTTGAGCGCGCGGACCAGTTCGCGCGCCTCGGCCGCATTGCGCGGGCCAGGGTCGCGCGTGAACATCGGGTACACATAGAGCCGCGGGCAGGCCACGGCTCCCGCTGCGCTCCTGGCCCGCAACGCCAGTGTCTTGTCCAGGTCGCTGCCGACGTCGCGGACCGTGGTGATTCCGCATGCGAGCCACCGCTTCAACTCGTAATCGAGCGGCTGCGCTGACCCTCCGCGCTCGTCCATCACATGCCCATGCAGATTTATCAACCCAGGTGCCACGTACTTGCCCGTGGCGTCAATCTCGGCATCGCCGGGCTGGGGTGCCGCACGCTGCCGTTGTGCACCGCCGGGAATGACATCGGCGATGCGGTTATTTTCAATAACGATATCCTTCGGGCCGGCAGCGGGTGTTCCGTTGCCTTCGATGACCATCGCGTTCCGGATCACCAGCCGTGCGTAACGGTGCGGGGCAAGCGTCTGTGCCGTCGCGAGCCCAGCCAACAGCAGTGCCCAAAAGGGTGCTCGCGGAGTCATCTGGATTTCAAACTTGCCGGATTTCCAGAATTTTCGAAGTGGTAATGGTGCGGTGCGCCGGGTGCCGGAATTCCATGCACATACCGCGTCCGATGAAGCTCAGCTTCAGCATGGAGCCTCCCCAATTCGAGCCATCGACGGTCACCAGTGTCGGTTGCGGGCAGAAGCGTGGGTGCCCGGAAATCAGCGCCTTGCCGTCGCCATGATTTACCAGCCGGTAGGAGTGATTGAGGGTCTGCACTTCCAGCGTAGCGCCGCGCGGCAATTCATCGAGGTACACGCCGCCTTCCACTTCCGCTTGAACTAAGTTGCGATTGACAGGGTCGCTCAGGTTTGGATGCGGGAGACTCAGGGTTCCCGTAGCAAGATTGCTGACCGGTCGCGGCACTCGATAACGATAATAACTCAGAAGCTGCGCTCAGTTCCCCAAAGACATCGCTCGATCCAGCGCTTCCATAAAAAAGTACTCGCCCCACATCACCGATTCCCCGACGCCTAAATCCTTGTGGAGATGGTAGACGCCGCCCTTCAGAATTCCTTCCCAACCCTCTTCTTCGCTCGAGGCGTAGTTGCGGCAAAGCGAGCCTACGATGTGATGCGCAATGCTCGCGTAAAACTCGGCTTTGAGGCGGTCCGTTGAAAGGCCAGCCAGTTGAAAAAGCCCTGACGCGGCTATTGCGGCGGCCGACGTATCGACTAGCAGCGGACCCGGCGCATGGAAATCCCATGGCGGAACGCCGTCCGCGGGCGTGTGTTCGATGTAGTAATTCGCGCAGGCCTCGGCGGTCTCCAGCAGCCGGGAATCGCGTGAATATTCGAATGCCGTGCCGAACCCGTACAGGGCCCAGGCCAGTCCGCGCGACCAGCACGAATCGCCGCGATATCCCTGGTGGGTGCTTTGCATCCGGAATTCGCCGGTCTCGGTGTTGAAAAGTCCCTCGTGAGCCGTCGAGCCGTCGCCGCGCACCAGCACCCTCCGCGTCGTCAAGCAGTGCCGCATCGCCGTATCCATCAACTCCAAATCTCCCGTTTCGAGAGCCGCATAGAAGATGATCCCGACGTTCATCATGATGTCGATGAACAGCGATTCTTCCGAGATGAACGATCGCAGATACCCGCCCTTCTCGCGGAATCGAAGGGCCAGCGTTCTGCCTGCCTCCATCAGCACGTCGTTCTGTTCCTGGCTCTGGGTCATCTCGAACCAACGGTGATAGGTCGACATGAAGATGAAGCCGAGGTCGTGAACGTTACGGTCGAACTTTCGCGGCTCCAGCGTTTTGGTGTAGCGAATCGCCTGATCGAGCCACCAAGTTTCTTCGCCGGGGCCCTGCCGCGACGCGCGCTCGTGCTCGTAAACAATCCAAAGCATCCCCGGCAGAAAGCCGTCGCACCAATGAGTCCAGCTCTCGCCTTCATGCCTCCAGCGGCCCGCCACGGTGTACATCGGGTAGAAGTCCGGATGCTTCTCTATCAAGCCGCGCAGCTTGATTTTCGCCATTCGGAAAGCTTTCTCGAATAATACGGCATCCGGCGTATGCAATTCAATCAAAAGTGTTCTCCCATCCAGATTCTCGACTCATTATCGTTTACAATCTTGAAAAATGCCTCGCCAGGAACCCCGCATCGACCCGCGTTACGCTTGCTTCAAAATTATTATCAAACCGTCTGGAATTCATCGTCATGGAATTTACGCGGGTGAGCCGATTCCCGCGCGCCGCAAGGTGATCGAGTACACCGGCGAGCGCATCAGCCGCAGGGAAACGCGCCGCCGCAGCGATCTCCAGGCCAACATGATCTATCTGTTCACGCTGGATAACTACTGGACTCTGGATGGCTCGGTCGGCGGCAGCGGCGCCGAGTACATCAACCACTCGTGCGATCCCAACATCGCCACGTGGATCACTCGCGGGCACATCCTCTATATGAGCAAACGCCCCATTAAGAAGGGCGAGGAACTCACCGTCGACTATCACTTCGCGAAAGACATCGAAACCGTGATCTGCAAGTGCGGCTCGCAAAAATGCCGCGGCACCATCAATTTGAAGTAGCCAGTAACTGCCGGTCCTCTATTTCCAGCAGCCGATTGTATTTTGCCAATCTCTCGGATCGCGTGATCGACCCGATCTTGATCTGCCCGGCGCCCGAGGCCACGGAGAGGTCAGCCAGAAAATTGTCCTCGGTCTCACCCGAGCGTGCCGAAATCACCGCCCGGAAGCCCGCCTCGCGAGCCCGGTCGATCACGTCGAACGTCTCGGTCAGGGTTCCGATCTGATTCATCTTGACCAGCACGGCGTTGCCTGCTTTCTCTCGAATGCCGCGCTCCAGCCTGTGGCGATTTGTCACGAAGAGATCGTCACCGACGAGTTGTACGCGTGCTCCCAGCCGCTGGGTCAGGGCGCGCCAGCCATCCCAATCGTCTTCGGCAAGCCCGTCTTCAATCGAGACAACCGGATACCGGTCCACCCAGGAATTCAACAGTTCCGTCATTTCAGCGCTAGACAGAACGCGCCCTTCGCTGGTCAGACGGTACGCGCCATTCTGGTGGAAATGGGATGCTGCTAGATCGATCGCGACGGACATGCGCGCGCCCGCGCGCCCGATGGCTTCGCACAGAATCGCGAGCGCCGTCTCGTTCGAGGGCAGCAACGGTCCCCAACCGCCTTCGTCCGCCACGCCCGTCAGCGTGTAGCCGAGCTCCTTCAGTAACTCGCCGGCCGCCCGATGCACCGCGACGACTGCTTCCAGGGAATCGGACGTCGAACCATAACCTTGCGGGATCACCAGAAAATCCTGGACTTCGAAATTACGTCCAGCGTGCAGGCCTCCAGACAGAATGTTGACCATCGGAACCGGCATTGATGGCACTCGCCGCGCTTCTCCAATGCGCGATAAGTGCGCAAACAGCGGAATGCCATTCGCCTTAGCCGCGGCGCGAGCGATTGCGCAAGAAACCCCGAGAATCGCATTTGCTCCCAGCCGGCTTTTATTCCCGGTGCCATCCAACTCGATCATGCGACCGTCCACGGCGCACTGATCGCCGGCATCCCAGCCGCGCAGTTCCGCAGCCAGTTCCGTGTTCACGTTGGCTACCGCGCGCCGCACGCCCTTACCGGCGTAGCGCGCCGAATCGCCGTCGCGCAGCTCGCGGGCTTCATGCGTTCCGGTTGATGCGCCCGAAGGAACGCTCGCAGTACCGCTGACGCCGTTCTCGAGGTCCACGCGCACCGCGACCGTCGGATTCCCGCGCGAATCGAGCACTTCCCAACCATGGATGCCGGCGATCTTCACGATGCAAACACCTCGGCAATGCTTCGCGGTGGATGCTGGATCAGCCCCCGGGCGCGCCGTCGAACCCCATCCCGCAGGTCGTCGGATCGAATATACTCCGCCGGAGATTTACCGTCCACGCGCGACAGCAGCAAGCACCCGAGGTGTTCAAGCGTCGCGGCCTCGAGCCAGTCGAGCTCGTCCGGAATTGTGGAACGGAGCCCAGTCCAGAACGCGTCTGCCATGCCGGCAAATGACGTCCTCAGATAAAGCGATTTCAGTAGAAAATGATTCAGCAGAAACGCGGCGTCAAAAGCGGGGTCGCCGAAGTGAATCACCTCGAAATCAATCGCGACCACATCGTCCCCGCGCACCAGAAAATTTTTGGGGCTCCAATCGCCATGCACCAGACTCACGCGCCTGGCCGCCGACCTTTCGAGCATCTGCGCGAAGTAATCGGCCAGATCGGGATGCCGCAACGCCGTGGTCCCGTAATAAGGATCCAGCCGAAGTTGCCGGAACACCGTTTGATCCCCGAACGCCCGTTCGGCTTCGTTGTTCCGCCAGCTTTCCGAGATGATCCGGCCCAGCAATTTACCGGCGGCCGCGGCGGTCTTCAAATTCCGTTCGCCCGCGAGCAGCCGTTCTTTCCAGGCCTGCGAATCCGGATGCGCCGCTTCCATGGCGAAAATGCAGTTGTTCAGATCTTCGAATACGACGGGCGGCACGCAATTTCCGCCCACACGATCTCTTACCCATCGCATCGCCTGGCACTCGCGGGCAATGCGGTTCCGGTCCGACGTCCACTCCTCGGCAACGCGCAATTTCGCCAGCGATTGCTTGGCCACGATCCGCCGGCCGGCGAATTCGATCAGCAAGACCGTGTTCGAAACTCCTCCGCCCAGAGGCGTGACACACGCGCCGCCCGCAGGCATTCCGTGCGATGACAAATAGGCTCCGGCGTTGTCCTCGGTCAGCTCGAACAACCGAACATCTTATCAAGAGCCCAATCGTAGGCTTGTCAAAGCCCTACTAAAGTGTTGGGGAATTCAGCCGATAACACTAGTAATGACGCCCACGACAAGTTCGAAAGCAGTTTTGGTCTGTGACACTCAGCCCCTGGTCGCGGAAGGAGTTCGATCGCTGCTGAGCATCTGTGACGACCTCAGCTACGCCGGCGCGATTGCCACCTTGGCCGGCGGTACAGAACTTGTTAGAGCCCTGCACCCGGCCGTGGTCCTCATCGACAAAGCGTTCGGGATGCAGCCCGTCGCGGACTGGCTCGGACAACTGAAAGCCCAATCCATTTCGTGCGCCGTTGTTTGGGGCGTGGGCATCAGCAACGCCGAGGCACTGAAACTAGTTCAGGCCGGTGCTCAGGGGATCATTCAGAAAACCGCCGACGCCGACACTTTGCTGAATTGCCTGCGCGCGGTTACGCACGGACAAACGTGGATGGAAGACACCATTTTCGCAGTGCAGTCCATGTCCGATCGCGTTGGACGTTCGCCGCTCACGAATCGCGAAAATCAGGTGGTGGAGTTGGTTGAGAAGGGAATGCGGAACAAGGATATTGCGGGGCAACTCGGAATTCAAACCGGAACCGTGAAGATCCACATGAAGCACATCTTCGAAAAAACCGGATGCCGCGGGCGTTACGGCCTCGCCCTATCCGGCCTGCGCGAGAAGGGTCAGATCCAACTCTCGATGTAGGAATTCGCCTAGGGTGGGGACAGGATTTCAATCCGCCCGCGGCCACCGCAAGGAAATCGCTCTGCGGTCACGGAACGGGCTCGGCCATATCGCGAGCGCGGGTGGCGGTCCAGCCAACGTCCACACATTCGGGCAGAATGACCAGCCGGCATCCAGTTTCCCCCGCGGTTGCGGAGCATAGCATCCGCCCTCTCCGTATTCTCCGACACGCGCCCGTGCTCTACCAGAATCTGTCCCATTCCTGCCTTGCAAGGGGGCCGACGTCATGCGAATCTCGCCCCAATTTCCGTCGTTGTGCCAATGTCGTAAACGGCGACCGCGTTGTTGTGCAGCAGGGCAGCTGCCGCGTGCCGCAGCGCACCGCGCTCTGTGCCCATGTTGAGGTTCTGGTCGCTCAGTGCTTCGGCCAGAATTCCGCGCGTGATCTGGGCCGAGCCGCACGCCATCTCCACGGTCGTCGAGTCGTGGCTACACGTGATCTTGTGGTAGGGGACGTAATTCCACCACGTGGTGATCGCCTCACGGAAAAAGGCCGGGCTCAACACGGGTTGCCAGCATGTGTCGATGTAGACGTTGGGGTGGAACTTCGCCAGCCACCCGGCCTCGCGGAGGAATGGCCAGCAGTGAATCATCACTAGCTTCATCTTGCGGTATCGCTGTGCCAACGCACCGAGCGGTAGAGGCGATGACTGCGGCAGATTGTTGGTCCCGACGTGGACCTGATGGGGCCAATTGTAGTCGTCAGCCAATTTGCAGCACTCGTGCATGACCCAATCCTGGAACACCGTCACCTCGGCGGCAGTGCGCTTCCCCGTCCACCGGACCTCACTGTCCGTTCGCGGCAGGTACTCGAGGTTCCGCCGGTAGGCCTGCAGTTGCTTGATGCCGCGCGCGCGCTGCCGGGCAGCACGTTCGAAGAGAGCGCGGAGAAATTCGCGCCAACTGGCAGGATCAACTGGCTCGACACCGGCGATGCGGGCGAGCGCGCGGCGCCGCGGCGAATCTTCATTGCCGAGATCCAGGAACGGATCGATGCGCATGATGGTATGGGTGAACGAACGTTCCTGGGCTGCACTCCCGAGGCTTTCGTCTGTGGCGTAAAACTCGGGGTGCACGATGCGGATGAGCTGGCTGAAGCGAGCCTCTCGCATTGCCGTCTTGTACCACTCAAAGAGCTTCGCATAGCGCGATGCGACGGCGGCGTCCAGTTTCCAGGCGCTCTGCTTGTCAAGCCGGTCCAGATCGACCCCATAGAGTTGTAGAATGCCGCGCCGCGTGCATTGGTAAACTCCGGTGTAGCGATGCTGCTCGAGCGCGGGACGGAGCAGGGAAAAAGCTTCCCAGCCACTTTCGCGCGTTAATTCTCGGACGGGCTTGCCGCGCGGCAAAAGAGCGGTTAGGTCAGCCCCCCGCCTGCCAGCCAGCCGCGAAAGTACGGCTCCAGAACCAAGTCCATGAACCCGGTGCGGGTGGTGGGGAGGGCGCCCGGCTCCACGTCTGCCCGGAAACCCTCTGGAGTGGTACCGATCGAATCGATGCTGCCCCAGTGCTCATGCCCGCAGAAGTTCGGCAGGTCGGAAAACTGGAGA
>JBBROU010000029.1:0-42063 GCA_038229055.1 Bryobacterales bacterium
GCTTCCGCAAACTGCCGCTCGGCCGTGTTGTCCGGATCGCGCCATCCCCAAATCGGCACCAGGCTCGATAGCGTCTCCAGCGTCTCCACTTCGAAGCCCATCACCTTGCCCACCTCGCGCGCCGCCGACCGCCCGCGATACGTAATCACGTTCGCCGTCATGGCCGCGCCCAGCTTTCCATAGCGAGCATACACATGCTGAATCACGCTCTCGCGCTTGTCGCCACTCGGCAGATCGAGATCGATATCGGGCCACTCGCCGCGCTCTTCAGAAAGGAAGCGCTCGAACAGCAGTTCCATCCCCACCGGATCCACCGCCGTGATGCCAAGCGAATAACACACCGCGCTATTGGCCGCCGACCCGCGCCCTTGCACCAGAATTCCCTGCTCGCGGCAGAAATTCACGATGTCCCAAACGATCAGGAAATAGCCTTCCAGACGCAGCTTTTCGATCATCGCCAGCTCGCGCTCAATCTGCGCGCGTGCTTTTTCGTGATACGGGCGATAGCGCCGCCGCGCGCCCTCATCTGTGCGCTTGCGCAGGAAGCTAATCATGGTGTCGCCCGGCGGCACCGGATATTCCGGAAACTGATAGCCCAGATCCGACAGCGTAAAATTCAATCGCGAGGAGACGCCGAGTGTGTTGGCGAGCGCTTCCGGATAGTCGGCAAACAGCCGCGACATATCGCGATCCGATTTCAAATGACGCTCGGAATTGCGTGCGAGCAGTTGCCCCGCGGTCGCGAGCGTGACCTTATGATGCAGGCAGGTGAAGATGTCGAGAATCTGGCGCTGTTCGGGGAGCGCATGGCACACGCCATTGGTCGCCACCAGCGGCACGCGCAGGCTCTTGGCGAGTGCGATCACCGCCTGGTTGCGCGCTTCTTCGTCGCGATGCAGATGACGCTGAATTTCGGCATAGACATTCGGCCGCCCGTAAATTCCGATGATTCGCTCGAAAGCCTCGCGCGAGATGGGCCGCGGATCGTCGCCCGTGAAGCAGATCAGTCCTTCGGCGTACTCCGCCAGATCCTCCGGTGTGGCGGCCGACTGCGTGTGCTTGGGAACCCGCAGCTTGGTGCGCGTGATCAGCCGGCATAAATTCTGATACCCGGTGCGATTCTTGACTAGCAGCGGATAGCGGCGCCCGTCGGTGCACGTGATTTCAGCTCCGATGTGGGCGCGAATCCCCAGCTTCGCGGCAGCCAAATGGAAGCGCGGCGCACCGTAGACGCCATCGCGATCGAGCAGCGCCATTGCCGGCTGCCCTAAATTTGCGCACACCTCGGCGTACTGTTCCGGGACACTGGCACCTTGCAGAAAGCTGAACGCCGAGCGGGCGTGGAGTTCGATATAGCGCATCAGTCGTAATACCCTTCGATAAACCAGCGTCCCGATGACAGATCCTGATACACGCGATAAAGCCCGCCATCGTTCAGCGCCACATCCCATTCATCGCGATTCCATGCATTCGGCAGCCACCATTCGCCGGAAGTGCGCCATGGCCCGGCGCAAGCCAGCACGCGGCCCCGCGCCGGCGCGCTCGCTATTTGCACGGGCCGCGAATCCTGCGCCAGAACCTGTGCGTGCGCGGCTGGCCGCAATCTCCGCAACGCCAGATGCGTCTCTTCCGGCAAAACCGCCGCTTGCGATTTCTCCGGCCTCTGCGCCGCAAACCGCCGCATCACGAAGCTGTCGGGCCGGTGTGTATCCAGGCGTTCGGCGCTGCCCACATTTTCCGCGCCCACAATTCCGGCGATGCGCGCCAGCGTGAGTTCCAGCTTTTCCGGCTCTGGGGCGACCGGAATGAAGAGCCCATGCTGCTGCGCGCGCGGCTTCACCGGCTCGAGCGCGAGTGCCACCTTCAACACTGGCGCGGCCGGCGGATGGTCGCTCAACTCAAGCTGCAGCAGCTTCAGGAATGCTTTCGGATCGCGTATCGGAACCGGCAATCGCAGCGTAGCCGTGTGCGGGTTTGCGTTCTCCAAATCCAAACGCAAGCGAATTTCATTGGTTGCCAGAGAACGGGCGGCCAGCCGGGCGCACAGATCGTTCAACATGCGCGCCAGCAGAAACGAAAGCGGCTCCAGCAATTCCAGCGGGTAATCCAGCTCGAACGCTTCTTCGAAATTGAGCGCTTCGCCCGGAAGACGCAACAGGCGATCGGCTTCACCGCGCGCCAGTCGCTGCAGATGGACGCCTTCATCGCCCAGCCGCGCCGCCACACCGAGAGGAGGCAGCGCCGCCAGTTCCCCGAACGTGCGTATACCCCACAGGTCCAGCGTCTCCGCCGTTTCAGGCGACGCGCTACCGCCCATCAGATTGAGCGGCAGCGGTGCCAGCACGCAAGCCTCGCCCCCCGCGGGAATCACGGTAACGCCCGCAATCCCGCGGGCCACATGAATGGCCGCATCCGGATTCCGCGCGATCGCCACGCTCGCGCCCACGCCGTTGCGCTGCATCAGCGCCCGTGCGATATCGTCCGGCGTGCCCCACAGTGGTTCGAGGCCATCGATATCCAGCACTACCGTATCGGGCGAAGTCTCTTCCACAAGGGGTGAAAACTGGCGCGCGCATTCCAGCAGCAACGGCAGATTTCCGGCGGCATGCAGGCAGGCAAACATGGCTCACCGCTGGGCTGTAAACGCTGCCGTGCGAACGCGGTAATGCTTGCGGCTCTCGGCCTCCGCGCGAAGACCTTTCAGCAGCTTGCCCGACCACAGCACCTGCGTCTGCCGCAGATTCAATTGCAGCGCAGAGCATGACGCGGCATTCACGTTTTGGGCGATGGCGACCAGCGCCGTCGATGTCTTCTCCACCGCATGACGCAGACGAAACCACGATGCCAGCGAGATGCGCCGGGCTTGCTGTGTAGACGTATCGGCGAGGTCCATCACAATCAGCCCAAATCCCCCGGCTTGCACCAGCAGGTCCGTGGCTTTGAGTGCGTGCTCCGCATTCCCGCCGCAGCGAATCCACAGAATCTGCGGAAGACGCACGCCGCCCCGCTCGGCCGATTCCGGGTCGAATGCGCCCGTGGTGTCGATCACCGCGCAGAACTCATCCCGCGTGGTGGCTTGCGCAAGAAGCGAGAACATCACGGTGGTGCGCCCCGTGGAAGCGGCCCCGAAAATCTCCGTCAAACTCCCGCGCGGCAGACCCCCGGTGAGTTCATCGATAGCGGGAATGCCGGTCTGAAGAGATTCGGGAACAGGCCGCCGGTCGAGCCCAAATGCCGGGTCCCAGCGCGTGCCAAGAGTAGAGGAAATATGAGAGCGGAGGGCCGCTGCGGAGGTCATCGTTTTCGCCTTTTCTTCGCTGCACTCTACTTTTGCAGAAAATACGAAAAGGCGCAAGGCGAATCGTCTAATTCGTGACTGGCAGTCGAAATAGTCAGCTTTCCTGCAGCTTGCGGGCCGCTCGTCGAATTACCGCGCGCGGCCCGATTCGCAGCGATTGCACGCCCACTTTATTCAGGAACCCAGGAATCACGATCACCTTGCCCGCCATCATTCCCCGGTAACCCGCTTCCGCCACTTTCGCCGCCGTCATCATGCCGATCAGTTTCCCTTTCACCAGGCGCGTGTTTTCGATTTTTGCGCGCTGCTGAAATTGTGAAGCAGTCGGGCCGGGGCAGAGAGCCGTCACGGTCACTCCGGTTCCGCGAAGCTCTTCCGCAATCGCTTCCGTAAAAGAGAGCACGAACGCCTTGCTGGCATAATAAATCGCCATCACCGGTCCCGGCTGAAAGGCGGCGGTCGAGGCAACATTCATAATGCGCCCGGTCTTACGCTGCGTCATGGGGACTAAAAACAGTTTGGTCAAATGCACCACCGCGGCCACGTTCACCTGGATCATGCTCAACTCCGTCGAGAGATCGGTCTGCGCGAAATATCCGCCCAGCCCGAACCCGGCGTTGTTCACCAGAAAATCGACCGGCTCCCCGGTTTCTCGAAACACTTGTTCAGCCGCCCCGGGCTCGGACAGATCGCAGGCAATCACACGCACTTCCTGTCCCGAAATTCCGCGCATCTCAGCGGCTACCTCCTCCAGCCGCTGACGCTCGCGCGCAACCAGGATCAACCGGTGGCCGTCCTTTGCAAAGAGCTTGCTTAATTCGTATCCAATCCCGGTGGAAGCGCCTGTGATCAGAGCGGTCATAACGCTAAGTTTATCGATAGAATGAGGGGTCTGCGCCTTATCTGCTACGTTCTCATCTTTTTTACGATGGCGGCTGCCGCCACATTAACGCCCACGCGTCGCAAACTCGATATCGAATCGTTCGAATTCGTCTGGAAGCGTATTCAGGATCGCTTTTGGGACCCCGAGCAGCTCGGCGGCAAAGGCGGCAAGTTGGATTGGCAAGCGGTGCACGATGAGCTTTTGCCGAAGATGCAACAAGCCGCGACCGAGGGTGAAGCCATTGGCGTTCTGGACGAGATGATCGGCCGTCTGCGTCTTACCCACTTTGCAATCCTTTCAAGCGACGTGTACAGCGATCTTGACGGGCCTTCGGGCGGCGAGGGCACCACTGGCCTTGATGTGCGCTTCATTGAGGGCAAGCCTCTGGTGACTTCCGTTCGCGCCGGCGTGGACGCGCGGCTGGGTTGGGAGATTGTGCGTATCGATCAGCAAGCGCTGGCTCCCGTGCTGGAGCGCGTCGCGCGCACATATGCAAACACCACGATTCGCGAAATGATGCTGGTGCGGGCTGTTACCGCGCGTCTCAGCGGGCCAGTCGGCGCGCCGGTGCAAATCGAATTTCTGGATGGCCAAAATCGCAGCGTGAAGCGCCGCATCCCGCGCAATTCACCTCGCGGAGAAGTGACTCATTTTGGCCTGATGCCGCCAACGAGCGTCTGGTATGACTCTCGCAAGCTTTCCGGCGATGTCGGGTATTTTACGTTTAATCTGTTTCTGGACCCCGGCCGCCTGATGCCTGCATTCGAAGATGCCGTCAGGAACTGCGCGAGTTGCGCGGGCATGATCGTCGACTTACGCGGCAATCCAGGAGGTCTTGGTGTAATGTCGATGGGGATGGCGGGTTTTTTTATCGAAGACACCGGGCGCGAGCTCGGCACCATGTATATGCGCAACCTTCCGATCAAGTTCGTGATCAACCCCCGGCAGCCTTTGTATAAAGGCCCGCTGGCGATTTTAGTGGACGGTTTGTCGGCGTCCACGTCGGAAATTTTTGCCGGTGGATTAAAGGATCTTGGACGGGCGCGCATCTTCGGCAGCCGCACGGCGGGCGCCGCGCTTCCGTCGGTGATTGAAAAATTGCCCAATGGAGACGCATTCCAATACGCGCAGGCGAACTACGTTTCCGAAGGCGGCAAGGCTCTCGAAGGCTTGGGGTTGCAGCCGGATGTGGCAGTGGAGAACCGTCGCGACGACCTTTTGGCAGGGCGCGATAGAGTTTTGCAAGCGGCGGTAGATTGGGTTCACACCCAGCGAAAGGCGAATTAATTCATGCGATTGCTAGCTTCTCTTTTAACTTTTACGGCATTTCTTAGCGCTGCAAGCGACCTTCCGAAGGCGGAGGCTATTCTCGACAAGTACGTCGAAGTGACGGGCGGCAAGGAGGCGTACGACAAGATTCACAGCTCAATCTCCAACGGGACCATGGAGATTCCCGCTCAAAACATCAAGGGTACTGTCACCGTATACAATGCCGAGCCGGCGATGGAGTACACCGTGATTGAAATCGGCGGTCTCGGCAAAATGGAGGAGGGCACCGACGGCAACGTCGCCTGGGCGCTTTCCGCCATGCAAGGAGCGCGCATCAAAGAAGGCGACGAGCGCGCCGCGGCTCTGAAGTCCGCCAACTTCAAGAACCGTGCACACTGGCAGGATTTCTACAAGGGCGCCGAGACCGTCGGCACCGAATCGGTGGACGGCAAATCCTGTTACAAAATTGTGCTAACACCGAAAGAAGGCAAGCCGGAGACTGAATACTACGACAAGAGTTCCGGCCTTTTGGTCAAGCAGACCGCCACGCTCAAGACTCCGATGGGCGAAATCCCGGTCGAGACATCCGTAGCCGGCTATCGCAAAGAGAGCGGCCTTCTGGTCCCGCACAAGATGCAGCAGAACGCCATGGGGCAGCAGTTTGAAATCTCGATCGACAGCATCAAGATGAATGCCGACATCCCGAAGGATCGTTTCGACCTGCCGGCCGAGATCAAAGCTCTTCAGGCTAAAAGTAAGTGAGCACGGAGCGCACGTTTCGCGCCGCGCTCGACTGCCGTTACCTTTTGCACGTGCCGGAGAAAATAAGCGAGAACACGCTGCTCGTCACCACCCTTCACGGCTACAGCTCGAATCCGGAAGTAATGCTGCGATTGACGGCGACGTGGTTCGGCGACCACGTGATTGCCGCGCTGCAAGCGCCGAGTGAGTTCTTTCTGCCCGCTGCATCTACCGCGGCATCGGACACTTCAGCCGCCGCTCCCCGCAGCGAGATCGGTTATTGTTGGGCCACTTACCGCAATTCGGATTCTTCGGTCCGGCTGCATCATGAAATGCTTCTGCACGTGATGCGGGAAGTGCAGAGCGAATATGGAATTGGGCCGGCCCACCGTGTACTGATGGGTTTCTCGCAGCCCGTTGGAATGAATTATCGATTCGCCGCGACGCATCCCGATGCGGTTCGCGGCGTAATCGGCGTCTGTGGCGGCGTTCCCAAGAACTGGGACGAAGGACCTTACGGAAAGGTCAGCGCGGCTTTATTGCACATCGCCCGTCGCGAAGACGAGATTTATCCGCCGGAAGCCACGGCGCGTTATGAGCACCGGTTGCGCCAGCGCGCCGCGGACGTCGAGTTCCACTTGCTCGACGGCGGCCACCGGTTCCCGTCGCTCGCGCGGCCCATGGTGGACCGGTGGATCGACCGCGTTTTCCATCAAGGCATGCAGCCTACTCCGGAAAACCCTCTTCCATAAAGATTTTCAAGCGATTGCTCCGGCTGGGGTGCCGCAATTTCCGCAGCGCCTTCGATTCGATCTGCCGGATGCGCTCACGCGTCACATCGAAATCCTGCCCCACCTCTTCCAGCGTGGATTCACCTCCGTCATCGAGCCCGAAACGCATCCGAATAATCTTCTCTTCGCGCGGGTTCAAAGTCTTCAACACTTCCGCCGTCTGCTCGCGCAGATTGAGTGCGATGACCTGCTCACAAGGGTTGCGGCCGTCATGATCCACTAGAAAATCGGCCAGCCGAGATTCGTCTTTTTCGCCGATCGGTGTATCCAGCGACAGCGGTTCCTGCGCCACGCGCATCACCTTCCGCACCTTCTGAACGGGCAATTCCAATCTCTCCGCCAGCTCTTCGCTAGTCGGTTCGCGGCCCAGTTCCTGCAGCATCTGCCGCGACGTGCGGATCATCTTATTGATGGTCTCGATCATGTGGACGGGAATACGAATAGTCCGCGCCTGGTCCGCAATGGCGCGTGTAATTGCCTGCCGCACCCACCAGGTCGCGTACGTCGAAAATTTGTAGCCGCGCCGATACTCGAATTTCTCGACTGCGCGCATCAGCCCGATGTTGCCTTCTTGAATGATGTCGAGAAACTGAATGCCGCGGTTTGTGTAGCGTTTGGCGACGCTCACCACCAGCCGCAGATTGGCCTCGATCAACTCCTTGCGCGCGCGCTCGGCTTCATGGCCCGCGCGGCCCACCATCTGCAAGCTATGGCGCAACTCCGCCGCAGTGGACCCGAACTGATCCTCGAACTGGTTCATCTGCAACTGCTGGACTCGCTGCTCCCGCCGCGCCTCCCGCGTTCCGTCCAGACGTCCGCCCGTGGATTGATCGATTTTGCGCTGGACGCGAAGCATCTCGCGTTCCAGCGGTTCCATCACTTCGACGGCCAGCTTCAGTTTGCCGATGAATTCACGCAACACGCTGTTCTGAAACCGCACCGAGCGGATCATGCCCGAAATGCGAATGACCAGCCGCCCCAATTCCCAGCGAGCGCGCCGGTGCTGCTTGGGCTTCAAATTCCGGGGAACCGCCGCCATCTTCTGGCGCATCTGGAGACCCTTGTGGTAAAGCACCTCGACATGTTTGCAGAGCTCAACAAACTCGCGGGTTCGCTGTGCAATCAGTTCGTCGCTCGGCATGGCTTCAGCCAGATGCAGACCTTCGCGTGCAGTAATCTCTCCCGCATCCATTGCTTCCGCCAGCGCCAGCACTTCGCGAATCACCAAGGGGCATCGGGCCAAAATCTTCACGGCCGTATTCTGGCCGCGTTCGATGCGGCGCGCGATTTCGATTTCGCCCTCGCGGCTCAATAGCGGCACCGACCCCATTTCGCGAAGATACGTGCGGACCGGATCGTTCTGGCGGACGCCGAATTCGGCTGGAAGATCGGCATCGCTGAGCGCTTCCTCGTCGAATTTTTCGGTCTTTGGAGAATCCAGAATATCGACGGCAGCGTCGAAACCTCCCATGACATCCAGCAGATCGCCGGACGCGGGAAACTCTGGAGACGCCAGTTCGCCCGGTTCTTCGAATGGCACGTAGACCTTCTGCTCGCTCATGTGCATGAGCTGGTCTACCTGATCGTATTTGTCGTTAGATGACACCTGGAGCCCCGCCTAGAGAACAAAGGTTTAAACGATCTTCTGTATTCTACACCAGCCTATATGGCGCAAACGGAAGTCAAATGGGGCCAAAGTTCACTAAGTACTACCTAGCCCGCTAGGGTTTTGGATCGGACCGATGTTCAGGATTACGCGCTCTTGAATGCCTGTAGTTCTTGCGTGAGGCGGATTGCTTCGGCGAAATTTCCGGCCCTCTCGGCATCCTTTACCAGATTCTTGAGCCGCGCGAGGTCCATGTCGTGGCCGGAATGGCGCATGCTTTCAAGGCACGCCCGTCCGCGATCCAGCGCCGCCTCGTCGACGTCCAGATCCGCGGAGCCATCCACGTCATCGCGCAGAAGTGCGGTCGCCAGCATTGCCTGTTCGGCTGGTTGCAGCCGGCCATGCAGATCTCCAAAAGTGAAATTCGCGCCGCTGGCGTGCAGCGTAAATAGCGTCTCGTAAATCGCTCGCGCCGGCGATTGCTGAAGCGCACCCAAACTGCGCAGCTCCGGAATGAACAGCTCGCGTGCGTCGCCCCTTGATACTAAAAGTGTGATCAGCATGCGATCCACCGCGCGCATGCTCTCACGCACCGGCTGCACCGTCTTGTCGCGGCGATCGATCGCCATCTTGCGAAAGTTCTCCAGCACCAGCCCGGAACTCACGCCGAGGTAAGACGCGACATCGTTCGCCACGGCGCCGCGCTCGATTTTGTCCGAAAGGCCCTGAATTGCGGGCAGCAGAAATTGAAAAGCCGCCACACGCCCTTCCGACGTGCGCATGTCGTGCTTCTGCCGCGCCCGGTCGGCCATCCAATAGAAATAGCTCTTGGCGTTCCGCACGCTGGCGCGATAAGCGTCCGCGCCATTCGTTTTGCAGAACTCATCCGGATCGAGGCCGCCTTCAAGTTGCACGATGCGGATGCGCATCGATTCATCGAGCAGCATCTCAATGGAACGTTCCGCTGCGTTCGCGCCCGCGTTATCCGGATCGAAATTCACGGCGATATTGAGCGAGTGGCGCTTGATGCTCTGCACCTGTTGCCGCGTAAGCGCCGTCCCGCAGCTCGCCACAACCTCGCGCACGCCCGATGCGAACACGCCGATCACATCCATGTACCCTTCCACCAGCACCGCGCGTTCACTCTTGCGAATCGCTTCTTTGGCGCGATGGAGGTTGTAGAGCACGTGGCTCTTTTTGTAGATCGGTGTCTCCGGCGAATTCAGATACTTCGGCTGATCGTCCGGGCCCAGTGCGCGCCCGCCGAAGGCGATCGGCTTGCCCGATTCGTTGTGAATCGGAAACATCAGGCGGTTCCGAAAGCGCTCATAAAAACTGCCGTCTTCGCGCTTCATCACCAGGCCGGACGCTTCCATCTGCTCCGCTGTGAACCCCCGCCGCTCGAAAATCTTGGTCAGCGTTCGCCCGGCGTAACCCAGCCGAAACTGCTCGACCATGTCCGGTGATACGCCGCGCTTCTGCAGATAAGCACGCGCCTCCGCGCCCTGCGGCCCGGCCAATAGGCTGCCAAACTCTTCTTCCGCGATCTCATGCATCTGGTAAATCGCGGCGCGCAGTTTCGTCTCGGGATCGGTATGCTCGTTGCGTTTCGGCAGCGGAATTCCGTGCCGCTCGGCCAGCAGTTTCAGCGCCTCATAAAAACTGAGGTGCTCGATCTCCATCACGAAGTTCAATACGTCGCCGCCCACATGGCAGCCGTGGCAATAGTAAAACTGGTGCGCCGCGTGAACCGTAAATGATGGCGTCTTCTCGTTGTGAAATGGGCAGAGACCCTTGAAGCTCGGCCCCATCTTGCGAAGCGTGACGTACTGCTGCACCACGCCGACGATGTCCACCTGCGACTTCAGTTGTTCTACGAATTCCATGCGGGAAGAATATAGCCATTATCGCCCCAATGGCATACTGATGGCGTGCATCAAGCCGTCACAGAAACCAAAATCGCCGTGCTAGGCCTCGGCTACGTGGGATGCGTTACCGCTGCCTGCCTCGCGAAACTTGGACACCAGGTCACGGGCGTCGATCGCGACGAGCACAAGGTTCGAAACGTCGTCGCCGGACACGCTCCTTTCTACGAGCCGGGTCTGGAAGAAATCGTGACGGAAACCGTTGCGTCCGGCAAGCTGGCGGCTTCCATCAACCTCGCTGAGAGTCTCGAGGATGCCGATGTCGCGCTGATCTGCGTGGGGACTCCTTCGGAGGCCAACGGGAATCTCGGCCTCGGCCAGTTGCGGCGCGTCTCCGAAGAAATCGCGAAATCGCTTCCGCACCGGACGAAAGAACTGATCGTTGTGGTACGCAGCACCGTCTTCCCCGGAACCTGCGAGGAAGTGGTCATCGGAGCGCTCGGCGAGTTGCCCAATTACAAAGTGGTTTCGAACCCCGAGTTCCTGCGCGAAGGCAGCGCGGTTCGCGATTTTCTCGAGCCCTCTCTACTGGTTGTTGGCGGTGACGATGTAGCGGCTGTTCGTCGCATTGCCGGTCTGTATGACAGCCTGGGCGTTGAGGCCTGCCTCGTAACTCTCCGCACCGCGGAAATGATCAAGTACGCCTGCAACTGTTTTCATGCCCTGAAGATCGGCTTCGCCAATGAGATCGGAACTTTGTGCGCCAAGCTTTCCATTCCCGCGGGCGAAGTTATGGAAACTCTGTGCCGCGATGTGAAGCTCAACATCTCTCCCGCTTACTTGAAACCCGGCTTTGCTTTCGGTGGCTCGTGTCTACCGAAGGATCTCCGCGCCCTCACGTACCGCGCCGCGCGCATGGACGTCAAACTCCCGCTGCTCGAATCCGTTCTGCCGGGCAACGAGGAACATTTGCGCCGCTCCATTCAAGCGGCACTGGCGCTCCCGGCAACGCGGATCGGCATTTTCGGCTTGGCGTTCAAAGAGAACACCGACGACCTGCGTGAAAGCCCCGTCGTCACTCTTATAGAATCGCTGCTCGGAAAGGGTAGGGAACTGCGCGTGTTCGATCCGCACATCAACATAGATGAGATCTACGGTAGTAACCAATTGTTCGTGCTTAACGCAATTCCGCACATCGGCAGGCTCATGGAGCCGAAATTGGACCAAATGCTGAGTTGGTGCGAACGCGTGATCGTTACGCAGAAACCCGCGCGCGAATTGGCGCAACTAATAGCCGGGAGCCACGTACCCGTCCTCGACTTAGTTACAATCTGATATGTTCCGAAACATTCTCTGCCTCGCGGTCCTGATCGCTGCGCAGGTTCGTGCTGAGTCTCCCCACGCCACGCAACGCATCATCTTTGTGATGACTGACGGCTTCCGCTGGCAGGAACTTTTCCGCGGCGCCGATGCGGCGCTGATGAACAAAGACAACGGCGGCGTCACCGACGTCGATGCTCTGAAGAAGGCCTACTGGCGCGATACACCCGCGGCGCGCCGCGAGGCTCTTATGCCGTTCTTATGGTCCGTAATAGCAAAGAGCGGCCAGATTTACGGCAATCGCGATCAACGCTCCGAGGCTTACGTTACCAACGGCCTGAACTTCTCTTATCCGGGCTACAGCGAGACACTGTGCGGGTTCGCCGATCCTCGTATCAATAGCAATGACAAAGTGCCCAATCCGAACGTGACCGTTCTGGAGTGGCTCAACCGGAAGCCCGACTATCGCGGCAAGGTAGCGGCTTTTGGCGCCTGGGATGTCTTCCCTTTCATCTTCAACGAACCTCGCGCCGGGTTTCTGGTCAACGCCAGCTACGATCCGCTCACAGCGATTCCGCTGTCGCCCCAGCTTGAGCTTCTCAATCAACTCAAGGCCGAAGCACCGCGGGTGTGGCCCGATGAGGCGTTCGACGACGTTACCTTCCACACCGCCCTTGAATACCTGAAGTCCGCCAGACCGAAAGTGATGTATCTGTCTCTGGGTGAAACTGACGATTGGGCGCACGGCGGCTTGTACGCCGAGTATCTAACTTCCGCCCACCGCGTCGACTCATACCTCAAAACGCTGTGGGAAACCGTGCAGTCGATCCCCGAGTATCGCGGTAAAACGACGCTCATCTTTTCGCCCGATCACGGCCGCGGCGAGGCGCCTGTCGATTGGAAGAGTCACGGCGAGAAGATTCCCGACTCGAAATATATCTGGATGGCGTTCCTCGGCCCCGACACTCGTCCGCTGGGCGAGCGCGCCAATGTACAAGCCGTAACCCAGAACCAGATCGCTGCGACACTCGCCGCATTGCTTGGCGAAGATTACGCGGGGCAGACGCTGAAAGCCGGGAAACCGATCAGCGATCTTCTAGGCAGGTGAACCAGCGTTAGAGCGGAGCGCGAATTCAAAGCGCTCTGGCGTCGAAGCTGTTTACCTCGTCGTTTTTCACCGTGTAGCGCACCTCGATTGGTCTGCAGCAGACTTCACAGTCCTCGATGTACGTTTGCCCCTTCACCGAAGTGTCGAGCACCATTGATATCCGCTCGAAACAATATGGACATGCGAAAAAGTACTCCATTCCATAAAGAATACGCGACGTGCCTTTGCGCTCTTTGCGCCTTGGCGCGCCAGCCTTTGACCTTGTTACCCTGATATCTCAGGGGAGCGCCGACCCATGCAGCCGAGTTTCACTATCGGAATCGAAGAAGAATATCAGACCATCGACCCCATCACGCGCGACCTTCGTTCGCACGTCGGCGCCGAGATTCTCGAGAAGGGAAAATTCCTCCTCAAAGAGCGCGTCAAGGCCGAGATGCATCAATCCGTCGTCGAGGTCGGCACCGGCATCTGCCGCAACATCCAGGAAGCCCGGCAGGACGTCATGGAGTTGCGCCGCGGCATTATCGGGCTCGCCCGCGAAAACAATCTACGGCTGGCCGCCGCCGGCACTCATCCGTTCGCCGACTGGCGCAATCAGGAAATCTATCCCGACGAGCGCTACCACATCATTGTCGAAGATTTGAAAATGGTAGCTCGCGCCAACCTCATCTTCGGGCTGCACGTGCATGTCGGCGTCGAAGATCGCGAGACCGCCATCCATCTGATGAACGCCGCGCGATATTTCGTGCCGCACATGCTCGCGCTTTCCACCAATTCGCCCTTCTGGCTCGGCATGGATACCGGTCTGAAATCCTATCGCTGTAAGGTCTTCGATAAGTTTCCGCGCACCAACATTCCGGATTACTTCCCCAGCTACGGTGAGTACGAGAGCTTCATCAATCTCCTGATCCAGACGGGCTGCATCGACAACGCCAAGAAGATCTGGTGGGATATCCGGCCGCACCCGAACTTTACCACGCTCGAATTCCGCGTCTGCGATGTTCCGATGCGCGTGGATGAAACCATCGCCATCGCCGCGTTGATCCAGGCGACTGTGGCCAAGCTCTATCAATTGCACTCGCGCAACCAGGGCTTCCGGCTCTATCGCCGCGCGCTCATCATGGAAAATAAATGGCGCGCCGCCCGCTACGGACTCGACGGCAATCTGATCGATTTCGGCAAGCGCACCGAAGTGCCATTGCGCGATCTTATGATGGAATACCTTGAACTGGTTGACGACGTGGTCGATGAGCTCGGCTCGCGCAAGGAGCTCGAATATATCCACACCATGCTGAAAAATGGTTCGGGCGCGGACCGCCAGCTGCGCGTTTTTCAGGAGACCGGAGACTTGAAACAGGTAGTGGATTACATCATCTCGGAGACCGAAGCCGGCGTGTTCACCGAACATTCCACGGCGGGAGCCAGCCACTAGATGACGCCAGTGAATCGCCTTGCCTTCGATCCGGAGCTTTCGCCTGGAGCGCGCAATGCCGTCAACGTCTGTCTGCGCATTCAGCCGTCTGAAAAGGTCACGGTGATCACGGATCGCGCGACCGCTGAAATCGCCGCCGCCTTGGTGCATGAGATTGAAGCCGTCGGCGCGCCTTACAACGCGTTCGTGCTCGAAGATTATGCATCGCGTCCACTGGTCACCAAGCCGCGGCCCATACTCGACGATTTGGAAACCAGCCAAGTCAGCATCTTCGCCGTGCAGGCGCAGATGAACGAGCTCAAGACGCGGATGCAGATGACCGAGGTCGTGAACCGGCGGGGCATCCGTCATGCGCACATGGTCAACATCAGCAAACGGATTATGCTCGATGGCATGCGCGCCGATTTCCTCGAAGTCGATAAGATCAGCACCCAGGTCTGGGCTATTGCGCGAGCCGGTAAGATGATTCGCGCCACAACGCCCGCTGGCACTGAGATCACCGCCGCTATGAATCCGAATTACAAGTGGATCAAGACCAGCGGCATCATCAGCCCGCAAAAGTGGGGCAATCTTCCCGGCGGCGAAACGTTCACCACGCCTCAGGAAGTGAACGGCACATTCGTGATTGACGGAGTGGTGGGAGATTACCTATGCGCCAAGTACGGCGATCTTAAGTCCGATCCGTTGACCATTCGAGTCGAAGGCAATCGCCTGGTGGAAGCGCGTTCAAATAATAAGGAGCTCGAGGAGGAGTTCTGGAGTTACACCCACACCGACGAGAACAGCGACCGTGTGGGCGAATTCGCCATCGGCACCAACATTGGGCTGCACGACGTGATTGGCAACATTCTGCAGGATGAAAAAATCCCCGGCGTTCATATCGCTTTCGGCAATCCTTATGGCGCTCATACCGGGGCCGAGTGGTATTCGGCGACGCACATCGACGTGGTCGGACGGGACTTCAACATCTGGGTCGACGGCCGCCAGATCATGAGCCGCGGCCAATTCACCCTGGCATGATTCCGGAACTTCGCGCCGATTTCAATGCGCGCTACTCGCCGGACAAATATAGGAATTTCCTTAACCGGCTCGCCTCCGAGTGCGGCGCGGAAATCGCGTTTCGGAATTCCGAGACGCCATGTTTTTTCCCGCGTGAACTGCTTGACCGGACAGCCGAATTCGGCAGTGATCTGATCCGTCAGCTTGTCGGCGATCCCAGTTACCTCGCCGCCGCCGATCAAGTCATCCCTTCGGAATTTCGCGCGCCCCATGATACCGATCGCCCTCTGTTCATACAAGCGGATTTTGGTCTCGTTCGCGATGCCGGCGGAGAACTGCGGCCCAAGCTGGTCGAGATTCAAGGTTTCCCTTCGCTGTACGCGTATCAAGCGACGCTCGCGCGCGTTTACATCGAAGCTTACGATCTCGACCGAAGCCTGCAGTTCTTGCTGGGTGGAATCGGCCAAGACGCTTACCGGAAATCGCTGCGCCAGGCGGTCGTCGCCGATTGCGATCCCGAAAATGTGGTTCTTCTCGAGATCGATCCATGGCAGCAAAAAACCGCCGCCGACTTTCTGCTCACGCAGCGGATCTGCGGAATCCAAACCGTCGACTTCGCGCAGGTTCGTAGGGAAGGCCGGAACCTTTTTTACGAACGCGCAGGCCGCCGCGTCCCCATTCACCGCATTTACAACCGGGTAATTGTCGATGAGCTGGTGCGCAAAAACGTTAAGAGCGACTTCAGCTTCCGCGATGAGGTGGAGATCGAATGGGCGGGGCACCCAAACTGGTTTTATCGCATCAGCAAGTTTTCGCTTCCGTTTTTGCGGCATCCATGCGTTCCGAAATCACAGTTTCTGCATGAGGTGAAGCAACTTCCCGACGATTTAGAAAACTACGTGCTCAAGCCATTATTCTCGTTCGCCGGCTTGGGCGTCACCATCGGTCCCACGCGCGCCGGCATCGAAGCGATTCCGGAGCCTCAGCGCTCTGGATTCCTGTTGCAAGAGCGGGTCGATTTCGAGCCTGTGATTGCCACGCCGTTCGGCCCAACCAAGGCCGAGATCCGCATCATGTACATCTGGAATGACGCTTTGCAGCCAGTTACCACCATCATCCGCATGGGTCGTGGAAAAATGATGGGCGTCGATCAGAACCGGAACATGGAATGGGTGGGCGGATCGGCCGGATTTTTCCCAAGCCGGTAATATTTCGTACAATCGGCCGATTGTGCTACTCTAAGGATTCAACTTCAGGAAGTCAGGCGAAAGCACAGCAGACATGGATCCAGATCTGTTCCTAATTGCATTTTTATTGTTCGTGGTGTTAGCCGCGTTCATGTTCCCCGGCGGTCCGGGAACCCCAAGGCGATTTCCTTCGATGCGTTCGCTAGTCCCGCTTCCCACGCCGATCAACTAGATCTATTTGCCTGATTTCGATGGGCTGATGAGAATATGAGCGTTTCTGCCTTCGAGCCTCGGCGTGCCCTCAACTGTCCCATAAATCGCTAAATCTTCCGCGAACCGTACCAGTAATTTCTTCCCCAAATCCGTGTGCGCGATCTCGCGTCCGCGAAATTGGACGACGGCCTTCACCCGATTCCCTTCCTGCAGGAAGCGGATCGCGTGATTCTTTTTGAAGTCGTAATCGTGATCGTCCGTGTTCGGACGGAATTTCAACTCTTTCACCTGCACCACGTGCTGTTTCTTCTTAGCCTCGTGCTGCTTTTTCTTCATCTCATACTGGTAGTGCCCGTAATCGATGGCTTTTGCAACTGGAGGAACTGCGGTAGGCGAGACCACCACCAGATCCAATCCCATATCCTGCGCCTTTCGGAGCGCCGCGGCAGTTGGCATCACCTCAGCCGTGCCGTCGGGAAACACCGCCCGTACTTCGCGGGCTCTAATCGACTCGTTTACATTTTCTCGGCGATTCTGCCGACGAGGTGGGAAGTTTCTGCCTGGAATCATTCGTTGTGGTCGTCTGGTAAATACTCAGCCTTCCAGTGTACTTGGATTGCGAGGTCAAGTCCACCGCTCAGTTAGAGTCCTTCTGGCGGGTCGAAGTGACCCCGAGCAGTATTCCGATTCCCACCATCACCACAACCCCGACCCCGATCCATGTCGGTGGAAGGTGCATAAGATACGCGCCCAAGGCCAAACCGACGATCAAGACGATAAATCCAACCATGTACATGCCAAATGACATTGTGTTATCTCCTGGCTACCCCTAAGCAACTCGGGTTCCAAGAAGCGGAACTCGATGATGCTAGGCTATTTGGGCGAGGCGAATGTCTATAGAACTCAGCATTGTGATTCCGGCGTACATGGAGGAGGAGAACCTCCGGCTGCTGCTGCCTCGCCTCCGCAAGACCGTCGAAACTGTTGTCGATTCCTTTGAGATTTTGATCGTCGATACCTTGCAGCCGCGCGATAGCACCCGCGAGGTCTGCGACGAGTCCGGCGTCATCTACCGCAACCGTAAGGGCTCGGATTCGTTTGGCGATGCGGTCCGGACCGGTATCTCTCAATCGAAGGGTCGTCACGTATTGTTCATGGATGCCGATGGCTCGCACCCCCCCGAATTCATTCCCCGGCTCCTCGAATTCAAAGAGGCGTTCGATGTCGTGATCGCGTCGCGGTACATTGGCGGCGGCCACACCGAAAACAAGCAAGTGCTCATTTGGATGAGCCGCGTACTCAACCTTACCTACGCAGTGGTTCTCAATATCCACTGCCGCGATGTCTCGAACAGTTTCAAAATTTACAAAGGCGACGATCTCCGCGCGATCCAGCTACATTGCGATAACTTCGACATCGTGGAGGAGATCCTCGTCAAGCTGAGCCGGCGACGGACGCTGAGAATTAAAGAGGTGCCGTTCACCTTCAAGAAAAGAATGTTCGGCGAGAGTAAACGAAGCCTGGTGCTCTTCGTGTTCAGCTACTTATTTACGCTTCTGCGACTCCGATTCGGCCGTTGACCCGTCAAAAAGGTTCCCAAAATTGCAAAAGTTGGTCTAAACTTATACAGTTCTCACCTCAGGAGGTTTGATGGACACGTTTTCTAATCGATTGACGCCGGTACTCTCCACACTTGCAATTTTATGTGTTTCCGCGGTTTCGGCAGCCGGAAGCACCGTTGAGGTTATTCAGGAAATCAAGCACGATACCTCGCAAGCTCTGCGCACGATGGCCGAAACACCGGCTCCCGCGCCGCAACATTATTCGCGCCCCATGTTGAGCACTCCGGGGCACACCGACACGAGTGACGGCGTGGAAGACCCCGCGCTCCAGGAAATCGCCGGCAGTTCCGTCCGCACCACGCCCGGATTGAACCTTCTCGGCCTCGGGACCGGATTTGTCGGACCTAGCGGTACATTTAGCGTGCAATTCGCTCCGCCGGACACCAACGGCGCCGCCGGAGACACGCAGTACGTGCAGATGGTGAACATCGATTACGCCGTGTTTGACAAAACCACTGGCAACCCAACGCTCGGGCCATTGAGTTTCAACACAATCTTCAATGGCTTCGGCGGCAGTTGCGCCAGCACAAACGTCAGCGACCCGACGGTTCTCTACGATAAACTCGCCGGCCGTTGGTTCATCGAGTATTTCACCGTCAATTCGCCTTACGCGTTCTGTCTGGCTGTCTCCAGCACCAGCGACGCGACTGGCAGCTATCACCGGTACGCGTTCCGCGTCAGCAGCGGCTTGCCGGATTACGCCAAGACGGGCATTTGGCCGGATGCGTACTACATCAGCGCGCGCCTCTTCCAGGGTGGGGCGAACTACATCGGGCCCATGGGATGCGCAGCAGACCGCACCAAGATGCTTGCCGGCGCTGCCGCCACACTTCAGTGCATCCAAATCAATAACACTAGTCTGGACGGAATGCTTCCGTCCGATCTCGACGGAAGTACCGCGCCGGTTGCCGGCACGCCCAACTACTATGTGGTCCAGGGTCCGACGGGCAGCAACTCTCTGCAGCTCTATAAATTTCACGTGGATTTCGTAACCCCGGCCAACACCACTTTCACGGGCCCCACGTCCATTCCGGTGGCTGCTTACACTCAGGCCGGCAGCAGCTCCGCCGTTCCGCAGCCCGGCACTTCTCAGAAACTGGATGCCCTCGGCAATTTTCTTATGTTCCGCCTCTCCTATCGCTCGTTCGCAAGTGCGGCGACTCCGTACGAATCGCTGCTGCTCACGCATTCGATCAACGTCGGCAGAAGCACCAGTAGGCGCATCGGCGTTCGGTGGTATGAAATCCGGAATCCCGGCACCGCAACCGCCGTTTTTCAACAGGGCACGTATTCGCCAAGTACGCTTTATCGCTGGATGGGCAGCATCGCTCAGGATAAGCTCGGTAACATCGCCGTGGGGTACAGCGGGTCCAGCACAACCGTTCATCCCGAGATCCTGTACACTGGCCGCGTTCCCACCGACCCGCTCGGCAAACTGGAAGCGGAAGCTGTTATCTTCGCCGGAACGGGTTCGCAGAATGGCGGGCTCAACCGTTGGGGCGATTACAGCGGCATGAGCGTCGATCCAGTTGACGATTGTACCTTCTATTACACGACCGAGTACCTTCCGTCCACCGGCAGCTTCAACTGGGCCACCCGGATCTTCTCGTTCAAGTTTCCTTCCTGCCACTAATCATTTCGGGAAGTTCCATAAACGACCGGCCAGGGCAACCTGACCGGTCGTTTTTTTTAATGAACGCTCCGATTATCAGTACCCCGCGACTCCTGCTGCGCCGCTGGCGAGCCTTTATGCCCGCGGTCGAGATTGGATGGCGACTGGCTGCCGCATATTGGGGCAAAGGGCTCGCGACTGAAAAGCTTGTTTCGTTCACCACGTCAGTGAACCAGAGATCGCGAAGAGCCATGGAAATGATCGGGATGAGCCACGATCCCGATGATGACTTCGATCACCCTCGTCTCCCGCCCCAAACACCCGCGCCGTTTCCCTCCGTCGAAGAAACGGCTGAACGAGCCGGTGGATCTAGAACGCGCATGCTCGATCTAGTCAGACTGGCCAAAAGATTGACACTCCGAAGGGCCGGCGGAATCGCTAAGAACAGCGTGAAAAAACCTGCCGTCAAAAAGCGCGTCAGTTAATGGAACCTCAGGTTTCCGGCGCGGCAACATGGAACGAGTCTTTCCGGGGCTGCTTGCGGCATTACCCGAGACTAAAGCGCCAAGCGGGAACGCGATCACTATTCACCGCTAGGGTATTCAGCGATTTGCGCGTGCACTCGTTGGTACTGCGCCATAATCTCTAAATGAGCCTTGCGGAAGCCGTAAAGCACAAACTCAAGCCCCAGAATCTGTTCATCAACGGAAGGTTCGAAGAGTCGGTCAGCGGAAAGACCATCGACGTCGTCAACCCCGCCACCGGCGAGACTCTGACTACCGTTCCCGATGCTAACGCAGCCGACGTCGATCGCGCCGTCGCCGCGGCACGCGCGTCATTCGAGAAGAAATCCTGGCGCGGCATGGACCCATCACGGAAGGAAAAGATCCTGTGGGATCTTTCGGCGTTGATCGAGCGCAACAAGGAAGAACTCTCCGTTCTCGAATCTCTTGAAAACGGGAAAATCGTGCGCGAGGCGATGGGCGCCGACGTCGAACCCGCCATCGATTCTTTTCGCTACTACGCCGGATGGGTCCGCAAGATCTACGGCGAGACCATTCCGGTCGATGGAAATTTTCTGAACTACACCTTGCGCGAGCCGGTCGGCGTAGTCGGCGGCATCGTGCCGTGGAATTATCCGCTGCAGATCGCGACGTGGAAGCTCGCCCCCGCGCTCGCGGCTGGTTGCTCCGTTGTCCTCAAGCCTAGCGAGATGACACCGCTCACCGCGCTCCGGCTTGCCGAACTTTGCATGGAAGCCGGCATCCCCGAAGGCGTCGTAAACGTCGTCACAGGCTATGGACAAACCACCGGCGAGGCGCTGGGCCGCCATATGGACGTTGACAAAATCAGCTTTACGGGCTCCGTCCGCACCGCGCGCGCCCTGCTCAAAGCCTCCGCCGAAACCAATCTGAAGCGCGTCAGCCTCGAATTGGGCGGCAAGTCTCCGAACATCATCTTTCCGGATTGCAATCGGGAAGCCGCGCTCAATCGTGCGTTCTGGGGAATCTTCGCGAACAAGGGCGAGATCTGCAGCGCGGCGTCGCGACTGCTGCTGCATGCGGACATTCATGATGAATTTCTCGATGCCATGGTTAAGAAGGCGAACCATCTGAAGGTCGGCGACCCTCTCGACAAAAGCACCGGCATGGGCTCGCAGATCTCGCAGCTTCAGATGGATCGCATCCTTGGCTACATCGAATCCGGCAAACAGGAAGGCGCCAAACTGCTGTGCGGCGGCGTGCGCGATACCGAAGCGTCGAATGCGAAGGGCTTTTTCGTGAAGCCCACCATCTTCTCGGAAGTGAAGCCGGAGATGAAAATTGCGCAGGAGGAAATTTTCGGCCCCGTGCTCTCCGCGATTCGTTTCCGCACTCCGGAGGAAGCCATCTCCATCGCTAACGGCACCATCTACGGGCTGGTTTCCGCCGTATGGACACGCGACATCCAGCTCGCTCACCGCATGGCTGCCGACATCAAGGCCGGCTCGGTCTGGATCAACACATACAACGGTTTCGATACGGCGTCGCCCTTCGGCGGCTATAAGCAGAGCGGCTTCGGTCGCGATCTCGGCCAGTATGCGCTGGAGCAATACACCAATGTGAAGTCCGTTTGGGTAGCGCTCGGATGACTATCGAGCATCTTCGCAACGAATTCGGCAAACATGGGATTCAGCGCGTCAAGCTCGGCGTTTTCGATATTGACGGCGCGCTTCGCGGCAAGTACGTCAGCCTCGATAAATTCGATTCCGCCGTCACCTCCGGAATCGGTTTTTGCGATGTGCTCTTCGGCTGGGACATTGCCGACGCGCTCTGCGACAACGCTAAGATCACCGGATGGCACACCGGGTTTCCGGACGGCGTGTGCAGCATCGATCTGGAATCCTTTCGCATCATCCCGTGGGAGCCGGGTACCGCGTTTTTTCTGCTCGACTACCAGAGCCCCGTCGCGCCGCGCCAGGTTTTTCGTCGGGTGCTCGAGCGCGTGCAGTCACTCGGTCTCACGCCCTATCTATCCGCGGAATACGAATTCTTCGTTTTCCGTGAAACGGCCGAATCCCTGCGCGCGAAGAACTTCAGCAGCCTGACGCCGCTCACGCCAGGCATGTTCGGCTACAGCGTCATTCGCGCCGCGGCCAACCCGTCGCTATTCCACCAGATCATGGACGATCTCCCCAAATTCGGCATTCCCATCGAGGGGCTGCATACCGAAACGGGTCCTGGCGTTCTGGAAGCCGCCATCGGTGTGACATCCGGACTCGATGCCGCCGATCGCGCCGCCCTTTTCAAACCCGCCGTCAAGGAGATCGCGCTGGCTCATGGCGTTACCCCAACCTTCATGGCGAAGTCGAGCGGCAGTTTGCCCGGTTCCAGCGGTCATGTGCATCAGAGCATCTGGCGCGATGGCGCTAATTTGTTTGCGGACGGCGTCACGGGTCCCATGCGACATTACATTGCAGGTCTGGTCCGATATGTGCCGGAGCTGATGTCGCTTTTCTGTCCGACGATCAATTCTTATAAGCGAACCGTGCCCGGATATTGGGCGCCCATCAACTCCACTTGGGGTATCGATAACCGGACTACCGCAATCCGCGCGATTCCAGGCGGCGCGAAATCTTCCCGCATCGAATTGCGTCTCACGGGCGCCGATATCAACCCGTACCTGGCGATGGCTGCCGCGCTCGCCGCCGGCGTCTCCGGCTTCGAACAAGAACTCGAACCTCCCGAAGCTACAGTCGCCGGTTATGAAGCCAGCAATGCCCAACCTCTTCCGCGTTCGTTAGCGGAAGCCGCCGCCGCGCTGCGCACCAGCGAGCTCGCGCATGACTGGCTCGGTACCGACTTCGTCGAACACTTCTGCGGCACACGCGATTGGGAAGTCAATCAGTATGCCAAAGCCGTCACCGATTGGGAATTGAATCGCTATTTCGAATCCGTCTGAATTTATGCTCTCCACATTTGCTTTCCCCACAACCATTCGTTTTGGCCCCGGCGCAGTCAAGGAACTTCCCGCCGCGCTGGCGAAATACAATATCAAGCGGGCAATAATCGTCACCGATGCCGGTCTCGCCAAAACGCCGGTTTTCGAAACCGTGCGCGCGCTTGTTCCCAACGCTGTCGTCTTCTCGGGAGTGCTTCCGAATCCCACGGAGCAAAACGTTACCGATGGTGTGGCTCTCTATCGCGCCGAGAATTGCGACGGCATCATAGGCCTTGGCGGCGGCTCCCCGCTCGACGCAGCCAAGGCCATTCGCCTGAAGATTACTCACGAACTGCCTCTCGCCGATTACGACGATCTGCTCGACGGCGGCAATCTGATCTCGTCCAATCTTCCGCCGTTCATCGCCATCGCTACCACCTCAGGCACAGGCAGCGAAGTCTCGCGCTCGACAGTCATCACGATCGCCGCTACCAATCGCAAGACCGTGGTCTTCAGCCCGTATCTCATCCCGACCCTCGCCATCGCCGATCCGGAACTGACCCTGTTTATGCCGCCGCATATCACCGCCGGCACCGGCATGGATGCTTTCACGCACAACGTGGAAGCTTATCTGTCGAAGGGCTACAACCCGATGTGCGACGCCATTGCCATCGCCGGCGCAAAGCTCGTGTGGGATAACCTGCCCGTGGTTATGGAGAAGCCGCGGGACATCAAGGCTCGCTCGAATATGATGATGGCGTCCATCATGGGCGCCGTCGCGTTCCAGAAAGGTTTGGGCGCCGTGCACTCGCTGGCGCACCCGTTGTCCAGCGATTGCGGCATGCATCACGGCACCACCAACGCGGTGCTCTTGCCCATCGTGCTCGCGTTCAATCAGGACGCTGCATCGGAGCGCATCGCCCATTTGGGAGTGCTCTTTGGCGGCGGTGAAGCTGAAGAACAGATAACCACACTGAATCAGCGCATCGGCATCGCGCCGCGACTCCGCGACTACGGGGTCAAATTCGAAGACCTGCCCAAACTAGCCGACAAAGCCATTCAAGACGGATGCCATCAGAATAATCCGCGCCCCTGCACGCGGCAGGATTTACTGACGTTATACGAAGCCGCCTGGTGATAGCCTAACCAGACATGAACAAAAAGTTCGCAGTCGCTTTCGCCCTGACCGGCGCGCTCCTGGGCATCTCCCACGCCATCGCCCAAGCTCTAGCCGACCCCCTCATCGAAGCTTTCCGCCAGGTCGAAGTGGCCTCGGTCGCCGACGCTGTCGAGCAGCTCTATGGAACGCGCGCCCACATGTCGCATCGCATGCGCCCGCTTTTCACCGCAAAGTTTGCCGGACCCGCGGTTACGGTTCTATTGAAAAAAGAAGAGCACAAGGAAGGCGCGAAAGCCTCGCAAGGCATGCTTGACGCCATCGATGCCGCGCCCCCTGGTTCGGTATACGTCATGGTCCTCGAACAAGGCGAAGACATCGCCGGCATCGGCGGCCTTATGGCGACGGCGATGAAGGTGCGTGGACTTGCCGGCGCCATTATCGACGCATCCATCCGCGACACTCCGCAGATCAAGCGTCTGCAATTCCCTGTCTTCAGCATCGGAATCGCGCCTTCCACCTCCGTCAATCACTATCGGTTTGCCGGCATGAACGTGAAGGTGAATTGCGCGGGTGCCGAAGTGAACGCGAACGACATTATTGTGGCGGATGAGGACGGCGTCGCCGTCGTTCCCCGTGCGCACGCCGCCGAAGTGTTGAAGCGCGCGCAGGAGCTGGATTTCACCGAGCACAGCATGCTTCCGTTTATCGAGAAGCTCAAATCCATTCGCGAGGCCGTCAGCAAGTTCGGGCGGATATAAAAAATGGCAAAGAAGTCCAGTCGTAGAGATTTCATTGAGTCCGTCGCGCTCGTCGGCGGTCTTGCTTCGGCCGAGCCGGCCGCGTGCGCCAAAGCCGCTGCGGCGCGCCCGCACACGGCGGTAGATAAAGCTTATCCGCGCGTCTACACCGGTCGCCAGCTTGCCATGCTCGCCTTCCCGCTCGGTGGGGTAGGCTCGGGAAGTATCAGTCTCGGCGGTCGTGGTCAACTGCGCGATTGGGAGATTTTCAATAAACCGAACAAAGGCGCTGCCCCGCAATATTGCTTCGCTTCCATCTGGGCGCGCGTCGGTAACCGCAAGCCCGTGGCATCGGTCATCGAGGCCGCGCTCACGCCCCCCTACGAAGGGCCGTCCGGACTCGGCACGAACAACGTCCCCGGCCTGCCGCGCTTCAAATCCGCTACGTTTACCGGGGAATTTCCACTCGCCAAAATCGATTTCGCCGATCCCGCCATTCCCGTCCAAGTCTCGCTCGACGCGTTCACGCCTTTCATCCCGCACGATGCCGACGCCTCGGGTCTGCCCGTTGCCGTCTTGCGCTACCGGGTTCACAATCCCGCGCGCGAAACCGCCAAAGTGTCCGTCGCTTATTCTCTCGACAACCCGGTCGGCGTTGCCGGCCGCACGGCCGAATATCGCAAAACTGACGCCGTTGAAGGGCTATTCATGCGGAATCCATTTCTGGAATCCGCCGATCCGCTCGCCGGCAGTTTTGCGGTGTGTGCGGTAGGCACCCAGGCAGAAGAGGTGAGCTATCTGCGCGGTTGGCGTGGCGGCACCGGATGGCGCGTCGGTCCGCTGTTATTTTGGGACGACTTCACCAATGACGGCGTGCTCGGTCCCGAGGCCGCGGTCCGCGACACCGTCGGATCGCTTTGCCTTCAGAAATCGATCGGCGCCGGCAAGACCGCCGATTTCACTTTTCTTTTGAGTTGGCATTTCCCCAATCGAACGCCGCAGCGCATTGGTTGGGACGCACCCAAGGACGAAGAGAAAGCCAAGATCGGTAATCACTACTGCACACGCTTCGCAGACGCTTGGAAAGCCGCCGAGTTCGCGGCTTCGAACTTAGCCGATCTTGAAAACCGCACGCGCCGTTTCGCGGCGGCCATGCGCTCTTCCACTTTGCCGGCGCCGGTGAAAGAGGCCGCGATGGCTAACCTCACTACGCTTGTCTCGCCAACTTCTTTCCGCACCGCCGATGGCGTGTTTCACGGCTGGGAGGGCAGCAACAACCAGGCCGGCTGCTGCTTCGGAAACTGCACGCACGTCTGGAACTATGAAGCTGCCACGGCGCATTTGTTCCCTTCGCTCTCGCGTTCTCTGCGCGAAAACAGCTTCGGTTTCTGCACCGATCCCGAAGGCCGTCAGGACTTCCGCCAGCTTCTTCCCGCCAATCGACAACGTTGGGGCAAAGCCGCCGCCGACGGGCAGATGGGCCAACTAATGAAGCTGTATCTCGATTGGCGTTTATCCGGGGATACGGAATGGCTGCGCCGGTTATGGCCCGCTGCAAGGCGTACCCTGCAGTTCGCCTGGATTCAAGGCGGATGGGACGCCAATCGCGATGGCGTGATGGAAGGCGTGCAGCACAACACGTACGACGTCGAGTTCTTCGGACCGAATCCGTTGTGCGGCGTCTGGTATCTGGGCGCGTTGCGTGCGTCCGAAGAGATGGCGCGCATCGTCGGCGATACCGAATTTGCCGGCGCTTGCCGCACTCTCTTCACGAAAGGCAGCCAATGGATCGATGCCAATCTATTCAACGGCGAATACTACATCCAGAAGATTCAAGGTTCGCCGAAAGAGAAAATCGCCAAAGGGCTGCTGGTCGGCATGGGTTCCGCGGACACCGAGAAACCCGACTTTCAGCTTGGCGATGGCTGCCTCATCGATCAACTCGTGGGACAGTACATGGCCGATCTCGCCGGGCTCGGCAATCTTCTCGACCCTGCGAACTTACGCAAGACTGCTGAATCTATCTACAAGTACAACTACAAGCGCCGCATGGACCGGCATGAATCCGTGCAGCGCGTTTACGCCTTAAACGATGAAGCCGCGCTGGTGATCTGCGATTACGGCCGTGGCAAGCGCCCTGCAATTCCGTTTCCTTATTTCGCTGAAGTGATGACCGGCTTCGAATACGCCGCCGCCGTGTTGATGATGAACCGCGGGATGGTTGCCGAAGGCATCGAATGCATCGAGAACATCCGCCGCCGTTATGATGGAGAACGCCGCAATCCGTGGAACGAAGCCGAATGCGGCCATCACTACGCCCGCGCGATGGCAAGCTGGGCGGCCATTCCCGCGCTGAGCGGATTTGCTTATGACGCCGCCGAGAAACGCGTGAGCGCAAAGCCACGCTCAACCGCCGCTGCATTCCAAAGTTTCTGGTCGGCCGGTACCGGTTGGGGCACCTTTACGCAGACATCTCGGGAGATGACGCTCAATGTCATAGAAGGTACGCTCGCATGCGCGGTGATCGACGTTCCCTGGAGCGTTGTGAAGAAAACCGAAGTGACCGCGCATAAAGCGTCCGTTGAGCATACTTTTAAGGCGGGAACTTTTCAATTTACGCAACCGGTTACGCTGGGTGCCGGCGACTCCCTTGCGCTCAAAGCGACGGCTTAGCGTATCCCACTTCTCGTGCTGATTGCTTCCGCGACAACGTCCAGCAATTTCGTCGGAACAAAAGGCTTTGAGAGAAAGCAAACGATGTTCTGGTGAGCTTGGAGGCCGTTTGAAGCGAAGCCTGACAACGCAATAACCTTCATGTGAGGCCGCTCCCGGATGATTTTCGCTACCAACTCGTTGCCATTCATACGAGGCATTTCGATATCGGTGATCAGGAGATTGATCGGGCCCGGATATTTTCGCGAGATCTCAATCGCGTCCTGGCCGTCGACAGCGCCTAAAACCGTATAACCAGCGCCCTGAAGGATCGTTTTCAGGATACCTAAGACCAGCGCCTCGTCTTCGGCGACGAGTACGACGGGCTGAGTCCCCTTCGTTTCGATATTCTCCTGCCGTGTATCTTGATCCATGGGCAGCACCTAGTGTATCATTTCGCACTTACGGGTATAGGCCAGAGAACTGCGCCGCTCGTTTAATATTGAAGAATGCCCAAAGGCCTTATCGAAGTGGCGTGCCCATGTTGTCAGGCCACACTGAAGATAGATCCCCAACTCGCCGTTGTGATCTCGCATAAAGAGCCCGAGAAACCCCGGCCCATTGAAGACCTGGCTGCCGAAGTAGCTAAGCTCAAGGGCGCATCGGGGCGACGCGAGGAACTCTTTCAGAAGCAGGTCGCCGCCGAAAAATCCAACGCGACAGTCCTGAACCGAAAGTTCGATGAACTGCTCAAGCAAGCGAAATCCGATCCGGATAAGGGCAAGCCTATTCGCGATTTCGATCTCGAATAACGCAGCGGTTTATTCGTTTCGCAACGCCACCATGGGTCGACGCGCGTGGCGCGCCTCGCATAGCGCGGCTATTCTCCTTAATCAAATGTGATGTTGCCGAACTGCCGGTTGGCCGCCTCCGCTCCGCCGCTGGCTTCCGCCTTCAGCGCCAAGTGATGCCGCATCTCTTTATTCTTCAAGCTCACTGTCGAATTGTTCCCGCCGGAAAAACCAACGCGTCTTCCGCAGCCATTCGCCCATATCGCCTCAATGACGCGCGCAATGGCCGACATCACGCGGTCAAAATCGCGCAACTCCCTCGCCAGTTGGGCCCGGCCCTGACGAGTCAGCCGGTAGAATCGCGCGCGCCGGTTGTTTTCCGAGCGCCCCCATTCCGCCTCGACTCATGCCTTCACGAGCATTCGTTGCAGGGCGGGGTAGAGCGATCCTTCTTCTACCGCCAGGACATCTTCCGAAGTTTTCTAAATATGCTGGGCAATCCCGTATCCGTGCATTGATCCAACACGAGCAAGCGTTTTGAGGATCAACATGTAAAGGTCCCTGGGGGAATGCTGAGCGGTCCCCAGCCCTCAGCCTTTATAATGAAGATTACCCATGCATCAAAAAATTATCGAGCGAGTGGTGGACCAGGACCCCCGCGAAACACAGGAGTGGATGGAGGCTTTCGACCAGATTTTGGACGAGGTCGGCCCAGACCGCGCCTCATTCTTATTGGATCAACTTACCGTTCATGCCAAAAGGGAAGGCGTCGAACTGCCGGTGCAGTTCAACACTCCTTACGTGAATACCATTCGCGTCGAGGATGAAGTCCCTTTTCCCGGTGATCGCGCGCTCGAACGCCGCATTAAAAGTCTCACCCGCTGGAACGCCATGTCCATGGTGTCCCACCAGAATAAAGAGGATCACGGCATAGGCGGCCACATCGCCACCTACGCGTCTCTGGCGACGCTTCTCGAAGTCGGATTCAACCATTTCTTCCACGCAAGATACGGCAATCAGCCTGGCGATTTCGTCTATTTCCAGGGCCATGCTTCGCCCGGCGTTTACGCCCGCGCATTTCTGGAAGGCCGGCTCACCGAACAGCATCTGAATAATTTCCGGCACGAATTGCGCGATACGCCGGGCCTGTCGTCCTATCCACACCCGTGGCTGATGAAAAATTTCTGGAGCTTTCCGACGGTCTCGATGGGCATTGCTCCCATCAACGCGATTTACCAGGCGCGGTTCATGCGTTACCTGGAGAATCGCGGATTGATCGAGCCAACCGAGCGAAAGGTCTGGGCATTTCTGGGGGACGGAGAAACCGATGAGCCCGAATCGCTCGGCTCCATCACCCTCGGCTCGCGCGAGAAACTTGACAACCTCATCTTCGTCGTCAACTGCAATCTGCAGCGGCTCGATGGCCCGGTGCGCGGCAACGGCAAGATCATCCAGGAACTGGAAGGGATCTTCCGCGGCGCCGGCTGGAACGTCATCAAGTGTGTGTGGAGTGAGGATTGGGACGAACTGCTGGCCCGCGACACCACCGGCACTCTGGTAAAGCTGATGAACGAGTGCGTCGACGGCGAGTATCAGTCGTTCAAGGCCAAGGGCGGCGCTTATGTGCGCCAGGAGTTCTTCGGACGTTATCCCGAAACTCTGAAATTGGTCGAGAATATGACCGACGAGCAGATTGGCCGGCTGCGTCGCGGCGGTCACGATCCCAAGAAGGTTTACAACGCTTACAAAGCCGCGGTGGAACACAAGGGCGGGCCGACCGTCGTACTCGCCAAGACTGTCAAAGGTTATGGCATGGGCGAGTTCGGCGAGGCCCGTAATCCCACTCACCAGAATAAGAAACTAACGGAAAAAGGCATCGAATATTTCCGCACGCGTTTCGAGCTTCACATTCCCGAAGACATCGGCAAGAATGGCGGTCTCTATCGTCCACCGGAGACCAGCCCGGAGATGGAGTACATGCACGCGCGCCGCCGCGAACTCGGCGGCTATATGCCCTCTCGCCACGTGCCTCCCACGCAAATTGAAGCACCGCCGCTCGATTATTTCAGCGAAACGCTTCACGCTTCGAAAGAACCGCATCCCTCGACCACCATGGCGTTCGTGAAGGTGCTGACGCGCCTGCTGAAGCATGACAAACTCGGCAAACGCGTCGTGCCCATCATCCCCGATGAAGCGCGCACCTTCGGAATGGAAAGCTTGTTCCGCACGTTCGGAATTTACGCGCACGCGGGCCAGCTTTATAAGCCTCACGACTCCGACATCCTGCTCTATTACAAGGAATCGAAAGACGGCCAGATGCTCGAAGAGGGCATTACCGAGGCTGGTTCCATGGCATCCTTCACTGCCGCGGGAACGGCCTACGCGAACTATGAACTGGAGATGATTCCGTTCTTCATCTACTACTCGATGTTCGGATTCCAGCGCGTCGGCGACCTGATCTGGGCGTTCGCCGATTCGCGCGGCAAGGGCTTCCTGATGGGCGGCACGGCCGGGCGTACCACTCTGAATGGCGAGGGCTTGCAGCATCAGGACGGCCACAGCATCCTGCTCGCCAGCACCGTTCCGTCGCTTGCCACTTACGATCCGTCTTATGCCTACGAGATCACGGTCATCGTGCAGGACGGCATCCGGCGCATGTATCAGAATCAGGAAGACCTGTTCTACTACATCACGCTCTATAACGACAATTACCCGCAGGCCGCCATGCCCGAAGGTTCCGCCGAAGGTATCTTGAAGGGCATCTACAAAGTAAAACGCGCCGAGAAGGGCAAGGCTAAGGCACAGCTATTCGGCAGCGGGCCGATCCTGATCGAAGCCATTAAGGCTCAGGCGATTCTGGCCGACAAGTATGGCATCGCGACGGATGTCTGGAGCGTGACCAGCTACAACGAGTTGCGCCGCGAAGCCTTGGCGATCGAGCGCTGGAACCGGCTGCATCCCGGCGAGGCGCCGAAGGTGCCTTACATCCAAACGGTTCTAGAAGGCGCGGAGGGGCCGATTGTCGCCGCTTCCGACTACATGAAGGCGGTGCAGGACCAGATCGCGCCGTGGCTGCCGGGCCGCATGGTGACGCTTGGGACGGACGGGTTTGGCCGCAGTGAAAATCGCGCGATGCTCCGGCACCATTTCGAAGTAAGCGCGGAATCAATTGCGGCTGCCACACTTTCGCGACTGGCACGCGACGGCAAGTTCGACGTCAGGAAAGCCGTGAAGGCGTTCGGCGAACTCGGGGTGAACGTAGAAAAGGCCGATCCAGCGCGCGCCTGAGCGCGCCGGATCGGCCTCTTCAGAATTCAATTCGAAGTTAGCGAGTGCCGCCGTTATCGGCAGTCATCGCGAGTTGCGGCCCGCCCGGATACGAATTCTGCGAAGGCTTCGGCCGGTGCAGGCGCGTTGGGGGCCGATTGGCGCGCGTCGCTGCCAACGCTCGCCGCGGGGCGGTAAACGCGACCAGATCGGGCGCGCTTACTTCATATTGCGTGTAGCGATCCAGCAAATGCTCCCCCTGCTCTAGCGCATCGGTCAGTAGATGGGTGCACAAGGAAGGCCCTTCCTGAATCGAAACGCGGTGTTGCGCGAGCAACGAAAGATCGGCGGTAAGGTGAAACACGCGATCGGGCTGCTTGTTGACTAACCCGGAAAATGTGTATTCGCGGACGCCTAGTTTCTGCTGGAAGCCTCGGTAGGAAAACTGCATCGTTTATTTCTCCTTGAGAACTGAAACCGAGGTCAACAGGTTTCAGCAGCAGACCGGCGCGTTGGGCGAAAGGCGTTCGCTCAAACTCACTGCCATGCCCTAGAATAGCAGTTTTCTGATATATGCGGAGCTCGTGCCGTCCCCCATCTAAAGCGCTGTACAATTTCGTAGGGACAAGTGTGATGAAGAAGCTGCCGTTTCTTGCCGGATTGCTGTGCCTTGCTGCTGTGCTGGAGGCGCACCCCATGGGGAACTTCAGTGTGAATCATTACTCTAAAATCGAGCTAGCCTCCAAAAATTCAAAGCTCCTGTTCGTGCTCGACATGGCCGAAATTCCGACCTTCGAGCTGCTTCAGAAATGGGGACTGCAAGCCGGCAGCCCGCGCGCCGAATTGCAGGCCAAGGCCGCCGGGGAGGCCCGCGCATGGTCGCGTAACCTGGTGATTCGCGCCAACGGAAAAACTGTTCTGCCGCGTTTCGAAAGCGCCGAGCTTACCGTTGCCGACGGTGCCGGCGGGCTGCCTGTTTTTCGTATCGCCTCACATCTTTCGCTTCCGCTCGCCTCCGGTCAGTTCGAATTCGAGGATCGCAACTACGCCGAGCGTGCCGGATGGAAAGAGATCGTGGTGCAGGGCGCGGAAGGCGTCACTCTCCAAAAAGCGACACCGGATCATCTCGATAAGAGCCAGGCGCTCACCGCCTATCCGCAGGACCCGAAACTTTCTCCGCCGCAGGAAACTCAAGCTAGCGTGCAATGGAGCGCGGCGGGCGAACAGCCGGTGATCTCGTCCGCGCCAATCGCAAAAGAGCCTGTGAAACCAGATCCAGTTGAAACGGCAGTAGCAAAAACAGCCGCGCCGGAAGCCTTTCCCATTGTGGCACCCCCTCCGAATACGGCCGCTACGCCGCCCGAACAAAAGTCCTTCGGCACCGTCAGTCGCGGTGACTTCATCTCGCGCACGCTGGGCAGCAAAAAGGAAATCGGGTGGTCGCTAGCCGTCACGCTTCTGCTGGTCGCGTTCGGTTTTGGCGCGCTGCATGCTTTCGAGCCTGGACATGGAAAGACTATGGTCGCCGCCTATCTGGTGGGCTCGCGCGGCACCGTGAAGCAAGCTCTATTCCTGGGCGGAATGGTGACGTTCACGCACACCATCAGCGTCTTCATCCTCGGTATCGCGACGCTTTTTCTCTCGCGCTACATCATGCCCGATAAGATTTCAAAGTTTCTCGGCGTCGTCTCGGGCTTGACCATCATCTGGATCGGTGGCCTGCTTCTCTATCGGCGCGCCCGCAAACTGGCGCCTCATTCCCACGCGCATGACGATCACCACCATCACGATCACGATCATGCGCATCCGCACACTCACGCGCACGATCATCCGCACCATCACGACCACGGACACACCCATTCACACGAAGCCGCTCACACCCACTCCCATGAGCCTGGGCACACCCACACACACGGCGCGCATACGCACACGCATGACGGCCACACTCACAGCCATCTTCCCGAAGGCGACGTCACACTCGGCAGCCTGATCGCACTCGGCGCCAGCGGCGGACTTGTGCCGTGCCCTTCCGCGCTCGTCTTGCTTCTGAGCGCCATCTCACTCGGACGCGTCGGCCTCGGCTTGCTCCTGCTGGTCAGCTTCAGCCTCGGTCTCGCGCTCGTCTTGATGGCCACCGGTCTCGCCGTGCTCTTCGCCAAGCACCTGCTTCCGGAAAGCAGCAAGAGTTCTTCCAATCCCGTTTTCCGTCTGATGCCTGTGTTCTCCGCGGCCGTGATTCTGATCATTGGAATGGTGATGACCGGCGTGTCGCTCGGCCTCATCCCGGCGAGCCGTTTCCTGAGTTAGCTGAGCTTGCGAAGCCTCTCCAGCTCCGACTTCACTCTTGCCCGCAGGCTTGAGGCTGCCGACGCCGCGATCGGTCTGGCATCCGCCGAAGCTACCGCGGCCGCACAGCCGCACCTGCGCGCCTGCGCCGAACCCTTCGCCGGCGGCTATCTTGTTTTCGGCGGCGTCGGCTCGCCGATGACCCACGTGCTGGGGGCCGGCATGGAAGGCCATGTCAGCCCCTCCGAGTTCGCCCGCATGGAAGAGTTCTTTCGCAGTCGCGGCAGCGCAGCGCTCATCGATCTCTGTCCCCTGGCCGATCCCGCGCTCGTTCAATATATTCAAGACCGCGATTACCGCGTTATCGAGTTCAACAACGTCCTCGCGCGGCGCCTGCACTCCGGGGAGGTCTTTCCGCTCGATGTACGCGTGCGCCGCGTCAAGGAAAACGAGTTCGATCTATGGACCCGCACCCTGGCACGCGGCTTTCTGGGCCACGATGACGTGTTGCCCGAGTACCTCGAGATGCTCTCCGGAATTTCTCGAGTCGGCGACTGCTTTCTCGGGCTTCAAGGCAATCAGCCCGCGGCCGGCGGTGCCGTGCGTCTCGACCGCGGAATCGCTTCTTTCTTCGGCGATGCCACGCTGAACTCGGCGCGGAACCACGGCCTGCAGCGCGCGCTCATCGACGTGCGCCTGGCGCATGCCACCGCTGCCGGGTGCGATCTGGCCGCGGTCTCCGTCATCCCCGGGAGCGGTTCTCATCGCAATTACGAACGCGCCGGATTCGAATTGATTTACATGAAAGTGAACTTAAGCCGCGAATGGACCTAAGATCGGAAGATGAGCGATGGCGGTCTTGCCGTCCGTTTGGCAGAAGTTCGTGAACGTATTTCGACTGCGGCCGCGCGCGCCGGACGCTCGCCCGACGACATTCTGCTGCTCGCGGTCACGAAAGTGTTCCCGGCTTCAGTCATCCGCGATGCTTACGAGCTTGGCCTTCGCGATTTCGGCGAAAACTACGTCCAGGAGTTCGAAGGCAAAGCGCCTCTGCTTCGCGATCTGCCGGAAGCGCGTTTTCATCTGATCGGCCACCTGCAATCGAACAAATCCCGCAAAGCGCTTGAACTGTTTCAGGTAATCCAGACCGTCGATTCCCCGCGTCTCGCCGGCCGCTTGAATGAATCCGCCACTCCGGTGGAAGTTTATCTCGAAGTAAAACTTTCCACCGAAGAATCGAAGCACGGTGCGCTTCCGGAGAAGCTTGCCGAATTGGTCGAAAGCGTGCGCGGCTGCCCCCGGTTGAAGCTCGCCGGCCTGATGACCATTCCGCCGTGGACGGAAGAGGCCGCACAATCACGCCCCTATTTCAACACGCTTCGCGAACTGGCCGAGCGCGTCAATCTGACCGGCCTTTCGATGGGGATGTCGCATGATTTTGAGGTCGCCATTGAAGAAGGCGCCACCTGCATTCGCGTCGGCACCGCGCTGTTTGGCAAGAGGCGGAAGCCGTGAAGGTGAAATACGACGCTCCGGCGCCCGGCACCGCTTCCGGCGTGGCCGATTACGCCGCAGTGCTGCTCGACGCCTTGCGCGCTCATGGCGAGGTCGGCGCCATTCCCCATGCCGACGTTACCCTCTATCATGTCGGCAATAACCAACTCCACCGAGACACGTACCGGCGCGCGGTGAATCATCCCGGTGTAGTCGTTCTGCACGATGCCGTGTTGAATCACTTCTTTCTCGGTTCGCTGAGCGAGAAGGACTACATCGACGAGTACGTCTACAACTATGGCGAGTGGTCGCGTGCTCATGCGGCTCAGCTTTGGCGCGAACGCGCCGGATCGGGCTGCGATGCCCGCTACTTCGATTCGCCCATGCTGAAGCGAATCGCGTCGGCATCGAAGGCCATCGTCGTTCACAATCCCGGCGCGGCGGAGATGGTCCGCCGCCATGCGCCCCGCGCCGTCATCATTGAAATTCCGCACTTCTATCGATCCGAACCCGCGCCGAAGAGTTCCGATATTGCCCGGTACCGCCAGAGCCTTGGCGCCGAGCGCGGCGATTTCGTCTTCGGCGTCTTCGGCTACATCCGCGAATCGAAGCGCCTCCTTACGGTGCTGCAAGCCTTCGACGCGCTGCACCGCGCTCTCCCTGCAACGCGTCTGTTGGTCGCCGGTCACATCATCTCGTCGGATCTGGAACGTGCAGCGGGGCCGCGGCTCAACGCTGCCGGTGTGATTCGCCGCGGCTTTCTCAAGCCGCGCGATTTTTTTCTTGCCGCACATGCGGTGGACGCGTGCATCAATCTGCGCGTACCCGCCGCTGGGGAAACCTCCGGCATTGCCATTCGCTTAATGGGCGCAGGCAAGGCCGTCATGCTCAGCGAAGGCGCGGAAATCTCCAGATTCCCAGCCGGATCGTGTCTTCGCATCCAGACCGGAGTTGCCGAACGCGCGGACTTATTAGAACATATGTCAGTACTGGCGATGGTCCCGTCGATGGCGCCGGAAATTGGGGTCCGCGCTGCCGGTTACATTGGCAGCCACCATCCGCTCGACCGCATCGCTGAGCAATACTGGAGTGCCTTGTGCGCGCATCGCAACTAGCACTCGCCGGCTGCTGTGTGGCAGCAATCGCGATACGTGCGCTCGCGCAATCTGAGCATCCGGCGCACATAACCGAGCACCATCTCGTTCCCATGCACGACGGTGTTCATCTGGCGGCGATGGTCTATCGTCCCAACGAACACGGCCGCTTTCCGGCCGTTCTGGTGCGCACGCCTTACGGCAAAGGTACGGAGATGACGGCGCACTTTCATGCTTTCGTCGACCATGGCTATGTCGTCGTAGTGCAGGACGTTCGCGGCCGCTATGAATCCGAGGGTGTGTTTTCGCCGTTGGAGCAAGAGCCTCAGGATGGCGACGACACCATCAACTGGATCGCCGCGCAGCCCTGGTCCGATGGCGGCGTCGGCATGATGGGCGGCTCCTATCTCGGCATCTCGCAATGGAAGGTCGCGGTGCTCAACAACCCGCATCTGAAGGCCATGTTCCCCATCGTGTCCGGGGATGACGACTATCGCGACCGGTTCTATTCCACCGGGGGCGCATTCAAGCTTGGCAACCGTTTGTTATGGACCTCGGAGAATATGCGCCTCGCCGGTTACGAGCCGCCCGACTTCTGGAAATTCATCTGGATTCTTCCCATCCGCAAGACCGACATGGCGGCTACCGGGCATCAGTCGCCCATGCTGCAGCGCGCTTTCGATCATCCCGAGGAGGACGCCTTCTGGAAAGCCTTGAGCACGCGCCGCAAGTTGAAGGATTTCCGCGTGCCTGTATTCGCGGTCGGCGGCTGGTATGACAATTTCGTCGAAAGCGATCTCGACGCGTTTTCAATTCTGAGGAAAAAGTCGAACCTCGACCGCATCCTCGTCGGACCGTGGCCGCACAACATGTCGATTCCGGTGACCACCGTCAATTTCGGGCCGCAGTCACTGGTTCCGCTGCGCCGGAAGCAACTTGAATGGTTCGATCAATGGCTGAAGCATAAGGATGTTCCCCTAGCTTCGCCAGCGCCGCTGCGTATCTTTGTGATGGGCGTGAACCAGTGGCGCGATGAGCAGGAGTGGCCTCTGGCGCGGGCGCGGGAGACCCGGTTTTACTTGAAAAGCGGCGGTCGCGCTAACTCGATGTTCGGCGACGGCGTGCTTTCCCAAGAGCCGGCGACGAGCAATGCGCGCGATGAATTTGTCTATGACCCGCAACATCCCGTTCCCACCGCGGGAGGAGCGGTCTGCTGCAACCCTGAGGTGTTTCCGTGGGGCCCCATGGACCAGCGCAAAGTCGAAAAGCGCAATGACGTGCTGGTCTACAGCACCGCGCCGCTCGCCGAAGATTTGGAAGCGACCGGCCAGGTAGAGGTGGTGCTGTACGCGACCAGCAGCGCGCCCGATACGGACTTTACCGCGAAACTGGTCGATGTCTATCCGAACGGCCAAGCCATCAATTTGACCGACGGCATCCTCCGCGCCCGTTATCGCTCCTCGCTGGAAAAATCGAAGCTGATGAAGAGCGGACGCGTCTACCGGTTCGCGATCGATGCCGGCGTCACCAGTAATGTCTTTCGCAAAGGACACCGCATTCGCCTTGAAATCTCCAGCAGCAACTTCCCGCGATTCGATCGCAACCCCAACACCGGCCGTCCCGTCGCCGACGAAGCCCAGCTTATGAAGGCATCGCAGACCATTCACCATGACCGCTTGCACGACTCGTATCTGCTGCTGCCCTTGATTCCGCAGCCCCCGGTTCGATTGACTTCGAGCGCTCCAACGCGGTACTTTGCAAAGAGATCCGCATCCCTGGCGCGGTAGCCAAGTGGTAAGGCAAAGGTCTGCAAAACCTTTATTCGTCGGTTCGATCCCGACCCGCGCCTCCAAAATCCGTTCGTGCCGTTTCTAACCACTTGGTCATTTCCCAGCTTCAGGACCCTGAAACAAACCTCTGAGTTCGATAAGCTCGAATGCACGGTGCGTGACACGAACGCCGACATGGCCAAGACAACTCTCTCCCCCATAGAATCGCTGCATTATCCAGGAATTACGCGGCACCCACTGATTCGCAAGCCGCTGCAGTTTCTGCTGCGATTGGTTCCAGGGCCTAGGCGGGTAATAATCCTTTCCGGCCGCCTGCGCGGAAAATACTGGATAGCCGGCTCGAGCATCAGTTCGTGTTGGGTGGGAACCTATGAATACGAAAAGCAGTCGGCGTTTGCCGCTGCGATTCGCCCCGGCGATACGGTGTATGACCTGGGTGCGAATGTCGGCTTCTTCTCTCTCCTGGCGGCCGTCCGCGTCGGCGACCGCGGAAGAGTATTCAGCTTCGAGCCGGCGCCTCGAAACCTACAGTTCCTGAGACGGCATCTGGATCTCAACCACATGAGCCAATGTACCGTCATCCCCGCGGCCGTCAGCCGCGTCTCGGGCACAGCCTTGTTCCATTTTGACGACGACAAATCTCAATCCGCCGGCTATATCGCCAACAACGAAAGCACCGGCTCTCCGGTTCGCGCCGTCAACATTGATTCACTGATCGAGGCGGGCGAGATCCTGCCGCCCAACGTGATCAAGTGCGACATCGAAGGCGCGGAACATGACGCCCTGCTGGGCGCGTTATCAACTCTTAAAAAATACCGGCCGGCCATCTTCCTGGCTACCCACGGTCAAGAAGTCCACGATCGATGCTGCGAGCTGCTTTCCGGCTTGGGCTATTCGGTGGATTCCCTCAATGGTTCCGCGCTCGTGAGCTCAAGAGAGATTGTGGCGCGCTTTGATTAAATCTTTCCACAAATCCTCAGTCTCACCCCCGCGCAACTAAACTTAAGTCTTGGCAGCGTCTCGCGGGACGCATGGAGGACTCAATGAAAACGCTCGTCTTGCTATTCGCTGTCGCCGCGCCTGTATTTGCTCAGCAAGCGGCTCAGTCCGCTCAGGCTGCTCCGCCTTCGGCCCTCCGCCCACACTGGGTGGACTTCCGCCGTTTCCAGACGCAGACCGGGGGCGATCAGAGTGAGGCCCTCACTGCCGCCATGAGTGCCACTAGTGCCGAAGCCGGATCGACTGGAACCGGCGGCGCGATATTCCTTCCCTGCGGTACTTATACCTTCGCCACGACCATCGAGTGGCATCACGACATTGCTGTGATTGGCGCCAATCGCTGGTGTGTCACGGTCAACGCCACCGGCGGCCCGTCCAATCCGTGGCTGCGCTACGTCCGCGGCAGATCTCCCGATCCGCTGCATTCGCCCGTCGGCATGCGCATCTCCGGATTTACTTTTCACGGTTCGTCGATGGTCCAGTTGAATACTCCCGGTATGACCGATGCCGAAATCAATGCCTCGAACTTCATCATGAACGTTGTCATCGACGACGTCTGGGCCGTGGGCACTTACAATCCGTCGAAAGACCCCAATGCGAATTCGACCGTGATCCCACCCCTGAGTGAGTTACGCAGTTATGGTGTGGCCATCGACGCCACCGTGTGCTTCGACATCCACATCACCGATTCCTGGTTTCAGTCATTCGGAATCGGGGCGCAGTTGGACTCTTGCGATAACGCCAATGTCACCACCGTCCGTTTTCAGAAGAACGCCCGCAGCCTGCACCTCATCGGACGGCGGCGCATCGGGATGGGCAACGAGTATAAATTCTTCGGAGTGCAGATGCTACACGACTATCGCATCGGCGGAACGTATCTTGACCACACCAACCAAGTCAATTTCATCCTGAGTCATTGGGAAGGAACCGAGATGACCGAGGTGATGAGCGCAGGCGACACCGGCACGGTTTTCGAGCACTGCGGAATCCTGGGCGGCCCGACGACTTCGCCTTTCTTCAATCTCGCTCCCGCCGCGGCCGGCGTAATGCGTGACAACGACTTCGCCGGTCCCGTCGGCAGTTACTTCACGATGTCGGGATCAAATTTCAACAACTTCGGCAACCCCGCCGCCCGGTACATGATGTATTTTGACAACAATTTTCAGATGCCGCTGCCGAACGCAGGTCAGATTCAGTTAGGACAGTACAATCCGCTGCTGTTTTCACCAACTAACTCCCAGTATGTCGGTTCTACGCTTTACACCAACGGCTACTCCTGGTTTTTGGATCCGGTAACCAAACGGTTGGCGCTGGACATTGGTTCCCGTAACCAGGAGACCTGGCCGGTGCAGTTTTCGAACACATCTTATCGCAATTACCTGTTGAGGATCACCAACCGCCGGGCCAGCGCCGCTCCCCGCGAGGACGTTTTTATGCACGTCGTTTATGTCGAAGGAAGCTCATCTTCCCTTTTCAACAATTTCATTGGAACGCCCGCTAACACGAACACGAATATTGTGGATCTTCCCCTGACTCTCCCCGATGGCGCGACCGGCACCGGTGTTCTCACGTTAACGATGGCCGGGAACGGGACTAATTACGTCGAGCGCATCGAGCTGATCCCGCAGACATCGGCCATTTCGTATCGTACTTACACGATCTGCGCCGCCGGAGTTACCGGTTGTAACTTCAACCTTTCGGGAAGCGGAACCGTAGAAGACGTGACTCTCAATAACTACATGCCGCCTAATGGCAAGATCTGTGGAACCAATATCACCCATGCCCAGGCATTCACTGGCGGCGGCGTCGCTTCGGCCACGCTCTCGCTCGGCGGCACCGGCGCCCCCGCTGCCTTCGGGGCGCCATTCAACATCTCCCAGCCGCCCGCCGATAACCGCTTCCAGGAAACCGCCTTGTTTCACGCCATTAGCAAAGGTGGACAGCCGCTAACTGCGCAGGTAGTGACCACGGGCGGCCGAACGGGAGGCATGACCTCAGGCAAAGCTCAGGTCGATATCTGTATCGTCAATCCGACCAACCAGTGACTAGAATTTGTACTCTGTCGGCGTGATCCCTTTCGCCCGCAGATACATCTCTGAAGATGCCCGGTGATTCGTCGTGTGATCCAGCGTGAGCATCACGCCCTCAAGAGCCGTCATCTTGCCGTCTCCCGTGTCGACCACTTCGCGGAGCTTGGCATCGTTGATGCCACCGAGAGTTGCAATCGCGAAGTCGAATGAGCTATTCAGGTCGGCAATCACCGTGGCTTTGTCGGCCTTCTTCGGATCGAATGTCGGGCCTTTGGCGCCGAACATCTTGCCGAAAAAGAAGCCGTTTGCATTGGAGATGTGAATCATCTGCTCCGCGAAACTCATCTGCGGAGCGGTCAGCTTGAATGCGTATTGGTCGGGAGGCATCTGCCCGGCGACGGCGATGGTGAACTGTTTGGAGGTTTTCAGATGGCCAA